>NZ_JBEYVX010000004.1:0-229366 GCF_040644195.1 Streptomyces sp. NPDC047014
ACTCGACGCTCTTCCGATCTCCGAGGGCGCCGGTGCCGCCGGTCACCAGGACGGTGCCGCGCGGCTGCCAGCCCGCGCCGGCGGCGGGGGCGGGGACGGCGCGGACGATCCTGCGGCCGTAGCTCCCCGAAGGGCGCAGGGCGACCTGGTCCTCGCCGTCCTCGCCGGTGAGGATCGCCACCAGACGGTCCGCCGTGCGCTCGTCGACGGTGTCCGGGAGGTCGACGACACCGCCCCAGGTGTGCGGGGACTCCAGTGCGGCGACGCGGCCGAGGGCCCAGAGTCCGGCCTGCTCGGGCCGGGCCGGTCCGGCGTCGTCGGCCGTGGCGACGGCCCCGTTGGTCAGGTACCACAGCGGGGCCCGGACGCCGAGGGTGCCGAGGGCGCGGAGCAGGGCGAGGCTGAGGGCCAGCCCGGCGGGTACGACGGGCTCCAGCGGGTGGGCCGAGGTGTCCGTGCCGGTGAGCGAAACCACCCCCGCCGGGGTGGCGTCGCCGAGCACGCCGCGGAGCGCGGAGACCAGCGCGGCCTCGTCGGACGCGGCGTCCACGGTCAGGACGAGGAGCTCACCGGCCCGCTCGCGCAGGGCGCGGACGGTACCGGTGACCACCGGGTCGTCCCCGGCTCCGGCCGGTACGACCAGGAGCCAGGTGCCGGGCAGGGCGGAGGCGGAGCCCGGCGCGTCGGGCAGCCGCTTCCAGTCGATGCGGTAGCGCCAGGACTCGGTCAGGGCCCGGTCCTTGCGGCCCTGCCGCCAGGCGGACAGCGCGGGCACGAGCTCACGCAGCGGCCGGTCGTCGGCCAGGCCGAGGGTGCCCGCGAGGGCGGGCAGGTCCTGCGCCTCGACGGCCTGCCAGAACCGCTCGTCCTGCGGGTCCTGGGCGGCGGCCCGGGGCGCGGGCCAGTAACGGCCGCGCTGGAAGGGGTAGGTGGGGAGTTCCACCGGTGTGCCGTGGTGGCCTTCGAAGGCGGGTGCCCAGTCCACGGACGCCCCGGTGGTCCACAGGGCGGCCAGGGCGGTGCGCATGCGCGTCAGGCCGCCCTCGTCGCGGCGCAGGGTGCCGGTGACCACCGGGTCGGCGCCGGCCAGTTCGGCGGTCTCGGTGAGCGCCCCGCCGAGCACCGGGTGCGGGCTGACCTCCACGAACGTGTGGTGGCCCTGCTCGGCCAGCGCGGTGACAGCCGGTTCCAGGAGCACCGGCTCGCGCAGGTTGCGGTACCAGTAGCCGGCGTCGAGTGCGGTGGTGTCCTGCCACTGGGCGGTGACGGTGGAGAAGAAGGGGACGGACGCGGCGCCGGGGCGGACCGGGGCCAGTGCGGCCATGATCTCGTCCTCGATGCGTTCCACCTGCGCCGAGTGGGAGGCGTAGTCCACGTCGATGCGCCGGACGCGTACGTCCTGGGCGCGGGCGTGCGCCATCAGTTCCTCCAGGGCCTCCGGCTCGCCGGAGACCACCAGGGCGGAGGGGCCGTTGACGGCCGCGAGGGACACGCGCCCCTCCCAGCGGGGCAGCCACCGCTCGATCTCGGCGCGCGGTACGGCGACCGAGACCATGCCGCCGTCGCCGGCCAGGGCACGCAGCGCCTTGGCGCGCAGGGCGACGACCCGGGCCGCGTCGTCCAGGGACAGGGCCCCGGCCACGCAGGCGGCGGCGATCTCACCCTGGGAGTGGCCGATCACGGCGGCCGGTACCACTCCGTAGGAGCGCCACAGTTCGGCCAGCGAGACCATCACGGCGAACAGCACGGGCTGGACCACCTCGACCCCGTCGAGCGCCGAGCCCGAGCGCACGGTCTCGGTGAGGGAGAAGCCGGTGTACGGAGCGAGCGCACGCTCGCACTCGGCCCAGCGGGCCGCGAACACCGGTGCGGTGTCCAGGAGTTCGGCGGCCATGCCGGGCCACTGGCCGCCCTGGCCGGGGAAGACGAAGACGGGCCCGCGGCCGGCGGGGCGGACCACGCCGGTGACGGTGCCGTCGGCGGGTTCTCCGGCGGCGGTGGCCCGCAGGCCGGCGGCGAGCTCCTCGTACCCGTCGCCCAGGACCACGGCGCGGTGCTCGAAGGCGGAGCGGGAGGTCAGCAGCGCGTGCCCGACGGCCCCGGCCTCCACCCGCCCGTCCGCGGACACCTCGGCCAGCCGGGCCGCGCGGGCGCGCAGAGCCTCGGGGGTCCGGGCGGACAGCAGCCAGGGGGTGGCGCCGGATCCGGCCGGGGCGGACGCGGGCTCCGTGTCCGCCTCCCGCGGTCCCTGTTCCAGGATGACGTGGGCGTTGGTACCGCTGACGCCGAAGGAGGAGACGCCCGCGCGGCGGGGGCGGCCGGTGTCCGGCCAGTCCCGGTTCTCGGTGAGCAGTTCCACCGCGCCGGCCGACCAGTCCACCTCGGGGGTGGGCTCGTCCACGTGCAGCGTGCGGGGCAGGACGCCGCGACGCAGCGCCTGCACCATCTTGATCACACCGCCGACGCCGGCGGCGGCCCCGCTGTGCCCGATGTTGGACTTCAACGAGCCCAGCCAGAGCGGCCCGCCGTCCCCGCGCTCCTGTCCGTAGGTGGCCAGGAGCGCCTGGGCCTCGATCGGGTCGCCGAGGGTGGTGCCGGTGCCGTGGGCCTCCACGGCGTCGACGTCCGCGGCGGTCAGGCCGGCCGCGGCGAGCGCCTGGCGGATCACCCGCTGCTGGGCCGGCCCGCTGGGGGCGGCCAGGCCGTTGGAGGCGCCGTCGGAGTTGATGGCGCTGCCCCGGACGGTGGCGAGGACGTGGTGCCCGTTGCGGCGGGCGTCGGAGAGGCGCTCCACGAGGAGGACACCGACGCCCTCGGCCCAGTTGGTGCCGTCGGCCCCGGCGGCGAACGCCTTGCAGCGGCCGTCCGCGGCCAGGCCGCTCTGCCGGCCGAAGTCCACGAACGCGCCCGGGGTGGAGATGACCGAGACACCGGTGGCGATCGCCAGGTCGCACTCGCCCTTGTGCAGGGCGCCGACGGCCATGTGCAGGGCCACCAGCGAGGAGGAGCAGGCGGTGTCCACGGTGACCGCCGGCCCGTGCAGGCCGAGGGTGTAGGCGATACGGCCGGAGACGACACTGGCCGCGGTGCCGGTCATGAGGTAGCCGTCCGCCTCCGGGGCCCCGGCCAGCACCTGGCCGTAGTCCGAGCCGGCGGCGCCGGCGAACACGCCGGTACGGCTGCCGCGCAGGGCGGCGGGGTCGATGCCCGCGCCCTCCAGGGCCTCCCAGGAGACCTCCAGCAGCAGGCGCTGCTGGGGGTCCATGGCCAGGGCCTCGCGCGGGGATATCTCGAAGAAGGCGGCGTCGAAGTCCGCGGCGTCGGGCAGGAATCCGCCCTTCATGGACAGGTCGGAGCGGCGCAGCCCGGACAGGTCCCAGCCGCGGTCGGCGGGGAAGTCGCCGACGCCGTCGCGGCCCGAGTGGACCAGGTCCCACAGGCCCTCGGGGTCGTTCACGCCGCCCGGGTAGCGGCAGGCCATGCCGACGATGACCACGGGGTCGTCGTCGTGGCGCGCGACCGCCGCGACCTCTTCCTCGTCCTGCCGTACGCCGGAGAGCTCGGCCCGCAGGTACGCGGCGACGGCCTCCGGGGTGGGGTGGTCGAAGACCAGCGTGGCGGACAGCCGCAGCCCGGTCTCGGCGGCGATGCCGTCCCGGAACCGTACGGCGGCCAGGGACTCGAAGCCCAGGTCGCGGAAGGGGCGCCGCGGGTCCACGGCCTCGCCGGAGGTGTGGCCGAGCACGGCCGCGGCCTGGGCACGTACCAGGTCCAGGAGGTCGTGGTCGCTGCCGGCCACGGGCGCGGAGCCCGCTCCGGCGCCGCCGGCCGCGGGCAGGGCCCGGACGGCGGGCAGGTCGGCGACCAGCGGACGGGGACCCCGGCCGGTGAGGACGGGGTGGAACAGCGCCCAGTCCACGTCGGCGACCGCGCAGACCGCCTCCTCCGCGTCCAGGGCCTGCGCCAGGGCCTCCAGCGCCAGCCGGGGAGGCATCGGCAGCAGCCCGGGAACGGCGGAGGCCGCCGGGGCGTCCGGTGTCTCCCACGGGCCCCAGCCGACACAGGTGGCGGGCCGGCCGTCGAGCGCCCGGCGCTCGGCCAGGGACTCCAGGGCGGCGTGCGCGAGGGTGTGCACGACGTCCTCGTTGCCGCCCCAGGTACCGGCGACGGTGGACAGCAGGACGAAGAAGTCGAGGTCGGCCTCCCGGAACAGCTCCTCCAGCCGGGTCACCGTGAGCAGCCGGTCCTCGACGGCGCGGGCCAGCGCGGCCGGGTCGAGCTCGTCCAGGGTGGACGGGCCGGCCCCGTCGATGCCGCTGAGGTGGACCACGGCGGTGACGCCGAGCGGTGTCAGCGGGTCCTCACCGGTGGTGGGGTCCCACGCGACGAGCGTGTACGGGTGGTCCTCCGGCCCGGCGGCGGGCGGCGGCGTGCCGGGGCGGCGCGCGAGCACGACGGTGTGCTCGCCGCCCTCGGAGAGCGCCTGGAGGAGCGGCGGGGTCACTCCCGCCAGGTCACCGGTGACCAGGACGGTTCCGCCGGGCCGGCGCTCGCGGACGCGCCGTGGCGGCTGCCCGGGCAGCAGCTTCCTGGCGAACACCCCGCCGGGGCGTACGGCCAGTTCGTCGGCGTCGCCCGGGGCCGCGAGGACGGCGGCGAGGAGCCGCAGGGAGCGGGCGTCCAGCTCGGCCGGGAGGTCGACGACTCCCCCGGCGGCGTGCGTCAGCCGGCCCAGCCCCCACAGCGGGGCCTGGGCCGCGCCGGGCACGTCCTCGGTGTCGACGCGGACGGCGGCGCGGGTGGCCGACCAGAGCGGGGCGTCCAGCCCGGCGTCCGTCAGGGCCTGCCGCAGGGTCAGGGCGGTCTCCAGCGCCGCGCCGTCGGGCCGGGCGGGCAGCGCGAGGACACCCGCGAGGGGGCCGCCGTCGGACAGGGCGGCGCGCAGCCGCTCCGCGAGGGCGGCCCGGTCCTCGCCGGTCCGGTAGGTCAGCGGGGCGGACCCGCCCAGGGCCTCGGCGACGCGGGCGCCGTCCTCCCCTTCGGGGGCGACGACCAGCCAGGGCTCCTGCGGCCGCGCGCCGGTGTCGAAGCCGGTGCGGGGGGCCCAGCCGACGCCGTACCGGAGCCGGGCGGCCTCGTCGGCCGGTGCGGTGGCCCGCGGCGCGACCGGGGTGGCGGGCAGCCAGTAGCGCTCCCGCTGGAAGGCGTACGTGGGCAGCTGGGCCGGGTGGGCGGCGCCGCGGGCGGACAGCAGGGAGCCCCAGTCCACCCCCACACCGTGCACGTGCAGTTCGGCCAGGGCGGTGAGGAAGGTGCCGGGCTCGGAGCGCTGGTGCTGGAGGGTGGGTACCAGGGCGGTCTCGCGGCCCGTGTCCTGGAGGCAGTCCCGGGCCATGGCGGTGAGCGCGCCGCCGGGGCCCAGTTCCAGACAGGCGGTGACGCCCTGGGCGCCGAGCCAGCGGATCCCGTCCTGGAAGCGCACCGTCTCGCGGATCTGGCGGACCCAGTACTCGGGCCAGCTCATCTCCTCCGGCAAGAAGGGCGCACCGGTCAGGTTGGACACCAGGGGGATCCGGGGCCGCTGGTGTTCCAGGCCCTCGGCGACCTCGCGCAGGCGCTCCAGCATCGGTTCCATGTGGACCGAGTGCGCGGCGTGGCTGATCGGCAGCCTGCGGGTCTGGTGGCCGCGCCCGGCGGCGAGGGCCCGTACCCGCTCCACGGGTTCTGCGTCCCCGGAGAGCACGACCGCGCGCGGCCCGTTGACCGCGGCGAGGGTCACCCGGTCACCGGCGCCGGTCTCCTCGACCAGTGCGGTCAGCTCCTCCTCGGACATCTCCAGGGCGACCATCGCGCCGTCGGTGCGCAGGGTCTGTACGAGCCGCCCGCGGGCGGCGACGAGGGTGCAGGCGTCCTCCAGCGAGAGCACGCCGGCGCAGTGGGCGGCGGCGAGCTCGCCCGTGGAGTGGCCGAGTACGAAGTCGGGTGCGACGCCGGCGTGTTCGACGAGCCGGAAGAGCGCGACCTCCAGGGCGAAGACCGCGGCGAGGGCGTAACCGGTCTGCTGCATCAGGGGCAGGCCGTCCTCGACCCGTCCGTCGAGGATGTCGGCGAGGGGGTAGGCCAGCTGCGGGTCGAGCAGGGCGCGTACCTCGTCGAAGGCCCGCGCGAACACCGGGAAGGTCTCGTACAGCTCCCGGCCCACGCCGACGCGCTGGGAGCCCTGGCCGGTGAAGAGGAAGGCGACCGGGCCGGCCGGCGCGGTACGGCCCCGGACGACGAGGGGGTGTGCCTCGCCCGCGCCGAGCGCCGCCAGTCCGGCGAGCAGTTCCTCGGGGCCGGTGCCGAGGACGACGGCGCGGTGGGCGAGCCGGGCGCGGGTGGTGGCCAGGGAGTGCGCGAGGTCCAGGGGCCGTACGGGGCCGTTGTCCTGGACGTGGCGCCGCAGGCGGCGGGCCTGGGCCCGCAGGCCGTCGGCGTCGGCCGCCGACACCGTCCACGGGACGGGGGCGGCGGGCGAGGTGTCGGCGGGGGTGTCCGCAGCGGGGGCGGCGGCGGTGCTGGTGTCGTGTTCGAGGACGACGTGGGCGTTGGTACCGCTGATGCCGAAGGAGGAGACGGCGGAGCGGCGCGGCCGTCCGGTCCGCGGCCACTCCTTCTCGTCGGTCAGCAGCCGGACGGCGCCCGCCTGCCAGTCGGCCTGCGCGGTCGGTTCGTCCACGTGCAGGGTGCGCGGCAGCAGCCCGTGCCGCATGGCCTGCACCATCTTGATCACACCGGCGAGACCGGCGGCGGCCTGGGTGTGGCCGATGTTGGACTTCACGGAGCCGAGCCACAGCGGCTCGTCGCCGGCGCGGTCCTGGCCGTAGGTGGCCAGCAGGGCCTGGGCCTCGATGGGGTCGCCGAGCCGGGTGCCGGTGCCGTGGGCCTCGACCGCGTCGACCTGTCCGACGCTGAGCTGGGCGTCCGCGAGGGCCTTGCGGATGACCCGGCGCTGGGCGGGGCCGTTGGGTGCGGCCAGGCCGTTGGAGGCACCGTCCTGGTTGACGGCCGTGCCGCGGATCGTCGCCAGGACGGGCAGGCCCTGCGCGCGGGCCGTGGACAGCGGCTGCAGCATCAGCATGCCGACGCCCTCGCCCCAGCCGGTGCCGTCCGCGGCGGCGGCGAACGCCTTGCAGCGGCCGTCGCCCGCCATGCCGCCCTGTTCGGCCATCTCGGCGAACAGGTTGGGCTCCGCCATGACGGCGGCGGCGCCGACCAGGGCGAAGGAGCACTCCCCGGCGCGCAGGGCGCGGACCGCGAGGTGCAGGGCGACCAGGGAGGAGGAGCAGGCGGTGTCGATGGTGATCGCGGGCCCCTGGAGGCCGAGCGAGTAGGAGATGCGGCCGGAGGCGACGCTGCTCGTCGTCCCGGTCAGGACGAGGCCCTTGACCTCGTCGAGGAGTTCGCTGTCGCGGGGGCCGTACTTCTGGTCGGCCATGCCGATGAAGACACCGCCCTCGGTGCCCCGCCGGGAGGTGGGGTCGAGACCGGCCCGCTCCAGCGCTTCCCAGGCGGTCTCCAGCAGCAGCCGCTGCTGCGGGTCCATCGCCAGGGCCTCACGCGGTGAGATGCCGAACAGGCCCGCGTCGAACTCGCCCGCGTCGGTGAGGAAGCCGCCCGCCAGGCGGAAGTCGCCGCGCAGGTGGTCGGTGCGCCAGCCGCGGTCGGTGGGGAAGGCGCCGATCGCGTCGCCACCGGCGTGCACGAATTCCCACAGGTCTTCCGGGGAGGCGATCCCGCCCGGGAAGCGGCACGCCATCGACACGATCGCGATGGGCTCGGAGGCTCCCGCCTCCAGTTCCTGCACCCGCTGCCGGGACCGCTTGAGGTCCGCGGTCACCCGCTTGAGATAGTCGACGATCTTGTCGTCAGTCGCCACTGGGATCAACTCCATGGTCTTGGGCGAGATCGCCGAATTCGCTGTCGATGAACGCGAGCACTTCTGCCGCGGTGGCCGATTCGAGCGAGGAGTCCCCGCTGTCGGCCGTGGCCGGCGCGGACCCGGCCTCGAGCTTCCGCAGGATGCGCCGCAGGCGTGCCGCCACCTCGTCGTGCGCGCCGTCACCGGTGCCGATCGCCTCGATGCCGGCTTCGAGGCGTTCGAGCTCGCCCATCACCTGGAGCACCGGGTCGTGGCGCGGCGGCGCGGCGAGTTCGAGCAGGTGCTCGGTGAGCGCGGCCGGTGTCGGGTGGTCGAAGACCAGGGTCGCGGGCACGGTCAGGGAGGTGGCCGTGCGCAGGTGGTTGCGGAGTTCGACCGCGGTGAGCGAGTCGAAGCCCAGCGCCTTGAACGCCTGGTCGGGCTCGATCTCGTCTGCGGAGCCGTGGCCGAGGACGGCGGCGGTGTGCCGGCGTACGAGGTCCAGGACGAGCCGCTGCCGCTCCCCGGAGGACAGCGGGGCGAGCTGTTCCGTCAGTGAGGCCGGGGCGGCGGCCTCGGCCGCCCCGCGCGGCACCGCGCCCGTGGCCGCGGGGCGCCTCACCCGGACGAGTTCGCGCAGTACGGCCGGGACCGGGCGGTCCGCGTGGTGCGCCCGCAGCGCGGCCAGGTCGAGCTTGACGGGCACGAGCGCCGGGAGGCCGCCGAGCACGCCGTTGTCGAAGAGGGCGAGGCCCTCGGCGCTGTCGAGCGGGGCGACGCCCGTACGGCTCATGCGCCGCAGGTCGCGCTCGTCGAGGCTGCCGGTCATGCCGCTGGCCTCGCCCCACAGGCCCCACGCGAGGCTGGTGGCGGGCAGGCCCCGCGCGTGCCGGTACGCGGCCAGCGCGTCCAGGAACGCGTTGGCGGCCGCGTAGTTGCCCTGTCCGGCCGCGCCGAGCGTGGCCGAGGCGGAGGAGAACAGGGCGAACATCCGGGGTGCCAGGGGCTCGGTGAGCCGGTGCAGGTTCCAGGCGCCGTCCACCTTCGGGTGCAGTACGGCGTCCAGCCGGCGCGGGTCCAGGGCGGAGACGACCCCGTCGTCGGTGACGCCCGCGGCGTGCACGACGCCGGCCAGCCGGTGTTCCGCGGTGATCGAGTCCAGGAGCCGTGCGAGGGCTTCCTCGTCGCCCGTGTCGCAGGCCGCGACCCGCACCCCGGCGCCCAGTGCGGCCAGTTCGGCGCGCAGCCGTTCCACGGCGGGGGTGTCCGTGCCCCGCCGGCCGGCCAGTGTCACGTGCCGCAGGCCGTGCCGCGTGACGAGGTGCCGGGCCAGCAGGGTGCCGAGGGTGCCGGTGCCGCCGGTGATCAGTACGGTCTCGCCCGCCTCGAAGGAGGGGGTGGGGAGGGTCAGTACCGCCTTGCCGGTGAGGGTGGCCTGGCTCAGCGCGCGGAAGGCGTTTCCGGCCTCCCGGATGTCCCAGGTGGTGACCGGGAGCGGGGTGAGCGCGCCGCGGTCGAAGAGCTCGGCGAGGTGGGCGAGGATCTCGGCGATGCGGTCCGGGCCCGCGTCTCCGAGGTCGAAGGCCCGGTAGCGCACGCCCGGGTGCTCGTGGGCGATCCGCGCGGGGTCGCGGAGATCGGTCTTGCCCATCTCCACGAAGCGGCCGCCGCGCGGCATCAGGCCGAGGGAGGCGTCGATGAACTCGCCCGCGAGCGCGTTCAGTACGACGTCCACACCGGCGCCGTCCGTCGCCGCCCGGAAGGTGTCGGCGAAGTCCGTCGTCCGGGAGGACGCGAGGTGCGCGGGGTCGAATCCGCCGCGGAGCAGGGTGTCCCACTTGGGTTCGCCGGCGGTGCCGAAGACCTCGGCGCCCAGGTGCCGGGCCAGTTGCACGGCCGCCATGCCCACGCCGCCGGCGGCGGCGTGGACGAGTACGGACTCACCGGCTTCCAGCCCGGCCAGGTCGACCAGGCCGTAGTACGCCGTCAGGAAGGCGACGGGGGTGGCGGCCGCGGAGGCGAAGGACCAGCCCTCCGGTATCCGGACGAGGACCCGCCGGTCGGCGACCGCGGTGGGCCCGAACGCGCCGGCGACCATGCCCATCACGCGGTCGCCGGGCGCCAGCCCGCTCACGCCGGGCCCTGTCTCCAGGACCACACCGGCGCACTCCGTGCCGAGTTCCGCCCGGCCCGGATACATGTCCAGGGCGATGAGCACGTCCCGGAAGTTCATGCCGGCCGCCCGGACGGCGATGCGCACCATGCCCTCGGCGAGCGGGCCCTCGGCCTCGTCGCAGGGCACCAGGGCCAGGTTGTCGAGCGTGCCGCGGCCGGTGCTGTCGAGCCGCCAGGGGCCGGCGGGCACCGTCAGGGAGGCGCCGGCGGCGGGCCGGGTGAGCCTGCGGGCGTACAGCCCGCCCCGGCGTACGGCCACCTCGGGCTCTTCCCGGCGTACCGCCTCGGCGACGAGGGCCGGGTCCGGCGCGGCGTCGTCGAGGTCCATCAGGACGATGCGGCCGGGGTTCTCCGTCTGGGCCGAGCGGACCAGGCCGGACACCGTCGCGTGGGCGAGCCGGACGGGGTCCGGCGTGCCGGGGACGGCGGCGGCGTGGCGGGTGACGACCACCAGCCGGCTGTCGGCCAGCCGGTCGTCGGCCGTCCACCGCTGGAGCAGGTCGAGGGCCCAGCGGGCGGCGCGGTGCGCGGCTCCGGCGGCGTCGGCCTCGTCCGTGTCCTCCTCCGGGCAGCGGGCGACCACCGGGCCGGCCTCCTGCGTGCCGTCCGCGAGCGCCGTGGCGAGCGCCGCGAGGTCGGGGTGGTGGTGCCAGGTGCCGTCGAGCGGTTCGCCGAGCAGGACGCAGCCGGCTGTCCGCGGTGCGTCGAGGGGGCCGTCCAGCGGCACCCAGGCGGTGGTGAACAGGGCGTCGCCCGTCACGGGAGCCGCCGCCGGGCGGCCCAGCCGCTCCGGGGAGACGGAGCGCATGACCAGCGCGTCGACGGACACGACCGGCCGGCCGTCCGCGTCGGCGGCGTGCAGGGTGACGGTGCCGTCGTCGGCGCGGACCAGCCGGACCCGCAGCAGGTCGGCGCCGACCGCGTGGACCCGTACGCCGCTCCAGGAGAAGGGCAGGCGGGCCGAGCCCGGCTCGTCCTCGGCCCGGGCGGCCGGGCCCAGGGCGTGCAGGGCAGCGTCCAGCAGGGCCGGGTGGACACCGAAGCCCCGGGCGGCGCCGCCGTCGCCGGGCAGGCGCACCTCGGCGAAGACCTCGTCCCCGCGCCGCCAGGTCCTGTGCAGGCCCTGGAAGAGCGGGCCGTAGTCGAATCCGGCCTCGACGAGTCCGTCGTAGAAGCCGTCCAGGCCGACGGGCTCGGCCCCGGGGACCGGCCAGACGTCGAGGCCGCCGGGCGCGGTGGCCGCGCCGGCCGGGGCGAGCAGCCCCTCGGCGTGCCGCGTCCAGCCGGAGTCCTGCTCCTGGCCGTCCGGCTGCGTGTACACGGCGACCGGGCGGCATCCCGTGGCGTCGGGCGCCTCCAGCACGAGCCGCAGCCGTACGGCGGCGCTCCCGGCCAGCGCCAGCGGCGCGGCCAGGGTCAGTTCCCGCAGCTCACCGCAGCCGACGCGCTCCCCCGCCCAGCAGGCGAGGTCGACGAAGGCCGTGCCCGGCACGAGCACGGTGCCCAGCACGGTGTGCTCGCCCAGCCACGGGTGCGTGGCCAGGGACAGACGGCCGGTGGCCAGCACCTCCCCGCCCTGGGGCGCGGGCAGCCACGCCGTCAGCAGCGGGTGTCCGGCCTCGGCGAGACCGGCCGCCGCGAGGTCGCCGGCGGGCCGGGCCGGGAGCGGCCAGAAGTGCTTGCCCTGGAAGGCGTAGGTCGGCAGGTCCACCGTGCGCGCGCCCTGTCCGGAGTACGCGGTCGTCCAGTCCACGTCGGTGCCGTTCACCGACACCGTCGCCAGCGCGTGCAGCAGCGAGGCGGCCTCGGGCCGGCCGGCCCGCAGCACGGGGACGCACACGGTGGCGTCCGCCCCGTCGAGGATCTCCTCGGCCATGGCGGTCAGCGCGCCGCCCGGCCCGAGTTCCAGGAAGGTCGCCGTACCGGCGTCGCGTGCGGTCCTGACGCCGTCGGCGAAGCGCACGGCCTCGCGGACGTGGCGGACCCAGTACTCCGGGGTGGTCAGCTCCTCGCCCGCGACCGCGCCCGTCAGGTTCGACACGACGGGGACGGCGGGCGGCCGGAACTCCACCGCGGCCAGCACCTCGGCGAACGCGGCCAGCATCGGTTCCATCCGGGCCGAGTGGAAGGCGTGGCTCACCGTCAGCCGCTTGGTACGCCGGCCCTCTCCGGCGAAGGTCCGGGCCAGTGCGGCCACCGGCTCCTCGTCGCCGGACAGCACCACCGAGCGGGGGCCGTTGACGGCGGCGACCGATACGCCGGGCGGCAGTTCCGGCAGTTCGCCCTCGGCCGCCTCCACCGCCAGCATCGCGCCGCCCGTGGGCAGCGCCTGCATCAGCCGGCCGCGCGCGGCGACGATCCGGCAGGCGTCCGGCAGGCTCCACACCCCGGCCACGTACGCCGCGGTGAGCTCGCCGATCGAGTGCCCGAGCAGGAGGTCCGGCCGGACGCCCCACGAGCGCACGAGCTCGGAGAGGGCGACTTCCAGGGCGAACAGCCCGGCCTGGGTGTGGACGGTCTCGGCCAGCGCGGCGCCGTCGCTGAACACCACCTCCTTCACCGGCCGGTCCAGCAGCAGGTCGAGCTGGGCGCAGACCTCGTCGAAGGCCGTGGCGAACACCGGGTGGGCCGCGTACAGCTCCCGGCCCATCCCCTCGCGCTGCGAGCCCTGTCCGGAGAAGAGGAAGGCCGTGCCGCCCTCGGCGGCGACGCCCTGGACCACGCCGGCGGCGGAGGCGCCGTCGGCGAGTGCCGTCAGGGCGGTGACGAAGCCCTCGCGGTCCTCGGCCGTCACGACCGCGCGGTGCTCCAGCCGCGCCCGGGTCGCCGCCAGGGAGAAGCCGATGTCCTCGGCCGGCAGGTCCGTGGCGGCCGTGTGGGCGGCCAGCCGCCGGGCCTGGGCCCGCAGTCCGCTCGCGGAGCGGGCGGAGACGGACCACGGCACCGGGCCGGTGGTCCGGGGGTCGGGCTCGGGCACGGACTCGGGCGCGGGCTCGGGCCGCGGGTGCCCGGAGGTGGCCGGGGCCTGCTCCAGGATCACGTGCGCGTTGGTGCCGCTGATGCCGAACGCCGAGACGCCCGCCCGGCGGGGGCCGTCCGTACGGAGCCAGGACCTGCCCTCGGTCAGCAGTTCCACCGCGCCGGCGGACCAGTCGACCTCCGGGGTGGGCTCGTCCACGTGGAGGGTGGCGGGCAGCACGCCGTGACGCAGCGCCAGCACCGTCTTGATGACGCCGGCCACACCGGCCGCGGCCTGCGTATGACCGATGTTCGACTTCACGGAGCCGAGGTGGAGCGGCCGGCCCTCGGTCCGGCCCTGGCCGTAGGTGGCCAGCAGGGCCTGCGCCTCGATCGGGTCGCCCAGCGAGGTGCCGGTGCCGTGCGCCTCCACCAGGTCCACCTCGGTGACGGACACCCGCGCGTCCGCCAGGGCCTGCCGGATCACCCGCTGCTGCGAGGGGCCGTTCGGTGCGCTCAGGCCGTTGGAGGCCCCGTCGGAGTTGACCGCCGAGCCGCGGACGACCGCCAGCACCTGGTGGCCCCGGCGGCGCGCCTCGGAGAGGCGGGCCAGGACCAGGACGCCGACGCCCTCGCCCCAGCCGGTGCCGTCCGCGCCCGCCGCGAACGCCTTGCAGCGGCCGTCGGGGGCGAGGCCGCCCTGCCGGGCGAAGGCGTCGAAGGCGTGGGGGGTGGCCATGACGGCCACGCCGCCCGCGAGGGCCAGCTCGCATTCGCCGTTGCGCAGGGACTGCGCGGCCAGGTGGAGGGCCACCAGCGAGGAGGAGCAGGCCGTGTCCACGGTCAGCGCGGGGCCCTCCAGGCCCAGGGTGTAGGCGATGCGCCCGGAGAGCACGCTCCCGACGGCGCCGGTGAGCGCGTAGTCCTGTCCGCCCTCCATGGAGGTGAGCAGGGTGCCGTAGTCGTGGGAGCCCGCGCCGACGAACACGCCGGTACGGCTGCCGCGCAGGGACAGCGCGTCCACGCCGGTGCGCTCCAGTGCCTCCCAGGAGGTCTCCAGGAGCAGGCGCTGCTGCGGGTCCATGGCCAGGGCCTCACGGGGCGAGATCCCGAAGAAGGCCGCGTCGAACCGGGCGGCGTCCGGGAGGAAGCCGCCGGTCTGGGAGAACGGCGCGTCGGCGGGGACCTCCCAGTTGCGGTCGGTGGGGAAGTTCCCGATCCCGTCCTTGCCGGCCGCGACCAGCTCCCACAGGCCCTCGGGGGAGTCCGCCCCGCCGGGGAACCGGCAGGCCATCCCGACGATCACCACCGGGTCGCCCTCGGCGGCGGACGGCGCGGACACCGCTTCGGCGGGACGGTCCTCGCCCAGCAGCAGGCTCCGCAGCGCGGCCGCGGCCGCGAGGGGCGTCGGGTGGTCGAAGACGAGCGTGGCGGGCAGGCGTACGCCGGTGGCCGCCGCGAGCCGGTTGCGCAGGTCGACGGCGGTCAGCGAGTCGAAGCCGAGGTCCTTGAAGGGCTTCGCGGGGGCGACGGCGTCGGCTCCCGCGTGGCCCAGGGCGAGCCCGGCGGAGGTCCGTACGAGGTCCAGCAGGACGCGGTCGCGCTCGCCCTCGGGGAGCCCCGCGAGCTTCTCCGCCAGCGGGGACCCGCCGGCGGCCGGTCCGGCCGCGACGGGGCGGGCCGCTTCCGGGATCTCGTCGAGCAGGGGCCGCCGCCGGGCCGCGGTGAAGGTCTCGGCGAAGCGTGCCCAGTCCATGTCGGTGACGGTCAGGGCGGTCTCGTCGTGGTCGAGTGCCTGCTGGAGCGCGCCGATCGCCCGGTCGGGGTCCATGGACAGCACGCCGCCGCGGGCCAGTTCCCGCGCCAGGTCGTCGCCGACCATGCCGCCGCCGGCCCAGCTGCCCCAGGCCACGGAGGTGGCGACGAGGCCGCGCCTGCGGCGGTCGGCGGCGAGCGCGTCGGCGTAGGCGTTGGCGGCCGCGTAGGCGGCCTGCCCGGCGCTGCCCCACACCGCGGCGCCGGAGGAGAACAGCACGAAGGCGTCGAGGTCGTGACCGGCCAGCAGTTCGTCCAGGTGGCGGGCGCCGTCGGCCTTGGCCGCCACGACCTCCGCCCATTGCGCGAGGGTGGTGTCCCCCAGCGGGGCGACCCGGTTGACGCCCGCGGTGTGCACCACGGCGGTGACGGGGAACGCCTCGGGGACGGAGGCCAGTGCCTCGGCCAGCCGGTCGCGTTCGGCGACGTCGCAGGCGGCGACCGTGACCTCGGCGCCCAGCTCGCGCAGCTCCGCGACCAGCTCGTCGGCGCCTTCGGCGGCCGTCCCGCTCCTGCTGGTCAGCAGGAGGTGTCCGGCGCCCTCGCGGGCCAGCCAGCGGGCGACCCGGGCCCCGAGGGCCCCGGTGCCGCCCGTCACCACCACGGTGCCGTCGGGGCGGGGCCGCCAGCGGCGCTCCGGCCTGGCGCGGTCCAGCGGGGCGCGGACGAGCCGGCGGACGTAGAGCCCGGCGGCGCGCAGCGCGTACTCCTGCTCACCGTCGCCGCCGCCCAGCGCGGTGCGCAGCAGCCCGGCGGCCCGGTCGTCGAGTACGGACGGCAGGTCGACGAGGCCGCCCCAGCCGCCCGGGTTCTCCAGCCCCGCCACCCGGCCCAGTCCCCAGAGCTGGGCCTGTTCCGGCGCGGACACCCGGTCGGAGCGTCCGGTGCCGACGGCGCCGCGGGTCAGGCACCAGAGAGGTGCGTCGGTCCCGGCGTCCCGCAGCGCGGCCAGCAGGTCCAGGGTCGCGGCGATGCCCGCGGGGACCGCGGGGTGCCCGGGGTGCGGGCGGGTGTCGAGGCCCAGCAGGGAGACCACGCCGGTCCACCCGGTGCCCTCCGGGGCGCGCAGTACCTCCGGGGACGGCGAGGGGCCCGGTACGACGGTGACGTGCGCGCCGAGCGCGGCGCGGGCCCAGCGGGCCTCCTCGCCGTCCGGGTCGGCGGCCACCAGCAGCCAGGGACCGGAGGGGGCCGGCGGGGCGGCGGGGGCCAGCGGTGTCCAGGAGACGCGGTAGCGCCAGCCGTCGGTGAGGGCGGAGTCCTGGCGCCTGCGGCGCCAGCCGGCGAGGGCCGGGAGCAGCGGCCGGAGCGACTGCCCGTCCTGGACGTCGAGTTCGGCCGCCACGGCGTCCAGGTCCCCGCGTTCGACGGCCTGCCACAGGGCGGCGTCGTCCTCCGCCGGGCCGGGGCCGGCCGGCGCGGCGGCGGAGTCGGGCCAGAACCGGCTGTGCTGGAAGGGGTAGGTCGGCAGCTCGGCGCGGGGGGCGCCGGTGGTGCCGAGCACGGCGGTCCAGTCGACGCGGGTGCCGCGTACGAAGGCTTCGGCCAGCGAGGCGGCGAAGCGGCCGGCGTCTCCCTGGTCCCGGCGCAGGGTGCCCACGGCGGCGGCGGTCGCGCCGACGGCGTCGATGGCGTCCTGCACGGCGGGAACGAGCACCGGGTGCGGGCTGACCTCGACGAACACGTCGTGGCCCTGGGCGAGCAGCTCCTCGACGACGGGCCCGAACAGCACCGGCCGGCGCAGGTTGCGGTACCAGTAGCCGGCGTCCAGCCCGGCCGTGTCGAGCGCGCCGCCCGTGGTCGTGGAGTGGAACGGGATGTCCCCCGTGCGCGGTGCGATACCGGCCGTCAGCTCGGCCAGCCGCTCCTCGATCCGCTCCACGTGGGCGGAGTGGGAGGCGTAGTCGACGGGGATGCGGCGGGCGCGGACGCCGTCGGCCTCGCAGCCGGCCAGCAGCTCCGCCAGCGCCTCCGGGTCGCCGGAGACGACGGTGGACCTGCGGCTGTTGTTCGCCGCGACGGAGATCCTGCCGTCCCAGCGGGAGATCCGCTCGGCGGTGTCGGCCGGCGGCAGGGCCACGGACACCATGCCGCCGTGCCCGGAGAGTTCACCGGCGATCAGCTTGCTGCGCAGGGTGACGAGCAGGGCCCCGTCCTCCAGCGAGAGCCCGCCGGCCACGCAGGCCGCGGCGATCTCACCCTGCGAGTGCCCGACCACGGCGGCCGGTTCGACGCCGCAGGAGCGCCACAGGCCGGCGAGCGAGACGCCCACGGCCCACGAGGCGGGCTGTACGACGTCCACCCGGTCCAGCCCGGGGGCGCCTTCGGCTCCGTGGATCACCTCGGCCAGCGACCAGTCGGTGAGCGGTGCGAGCGCCTCGGCGCAGCGCTCCATCCACCGCGCGAACACCGGTGAGGACTCCCACAGTCCGGCGGCCATGCCGGCCCACTGGGCGCCCTGGCCGGGGAAGACGAAAACGGTCCGGCCACGGGTGTCGGCGGTGCCGCGCACCACGTGCGGGTCGCCCTCGCCCCGGGCCAGCGCGCCGAGCCCCGGCAGGTGTGCGCCGGCGGGGTCGGCGAGTACGACGGCACGCTCCTCCCAGGTCGCCCGGGTGGTGACGAGGGAGAGTGCGGTGTCCGTGGCGGGCGCGGCGGGCAGCCGGTCGCGCAGGCGCCCGGCCTGCTCGCGCAGGGCCTCCTCGGACTTGGCGCTCAGCACCCACGGGGCGGCCGAGGGGCTGAGGACGGACGGCCGCGCCTCCGGCAGTCCGGCGGGCTCGGCCGGGAGCGGCGGCTGTTCCAGGATCACGTGCGCGTTGGTGCCGCTGACGCCGAAGGCGGACACGGCCGCGCGGCGCGGGCGGCCCTCCGCGGGCCACGGCAGGGTCTCGGTGAGCAGCTCGACGGCGCCCCCGGCCCAGTCCACCTCGGGGGTGGGCTCGTCGGCGTGCAGGGTGCGCGGGAGCTGCTCGTGGCGCATCGCCTGGATCAGTTTCAGCACACCGGCCATACCGGCGGCGGCCTGCGTGTGGCCGATGTTGGACTTCACCGAACCGAGGCGGAGGGGGCGGCCGGCGGGCCGGTCCTGGCCGTAGGTGGCCAGCAGCGCCTGCGCCTCGATCGGGTCGCCCAGCGCCGTACCCGTACCGTGCGCCTCCACGGCGTCCACGTCGGAGGGGGCGAGGCCCGCCTCCGCCAGCGCCTGGCGGATCACGCGCTGCTGCGCGGGCCCGTTGGGGGCGCTGAGGCCGTTGGAGGCGCCGTCCTGGTTGACGGCGCTGCCCCGTACGACGGCCAGGACCTCGTGGCCCCGGCGGCGGGCTTCCGAGAGCCGCTCCACCAGGACGGTGCCCACGCCCTCGCCCCAGCCGGTGCCGTCCGCGCCCGAACCGAACGCCTTGCAGCGCCCGTCCACGGCGAGGCCGCGCTGCCGGGAGAACTCCACGAAGATGTCCGGGGTGGACATCACCGTGACCCCGGACGCCAGCGCGAGGTCGCATGCGCCGGTGTCGAGCGCCTGGACGGCGAGGTGCAGTGCCACCAGGGAGGAGGAGCAGGCGGTGTCCACGGTCATCGCCGGGCCTTCGAGGCCCAGGGTGTAGGCGATGCGCCCGGACAGCACGCTGGACGCGGTGCCCGTCAGGACATGGCCCTCGACCTCCGCCGAGCCCAGCAGGCGGGCGTAGTCCTGGCCGTTGGTGCCGACGAACACCCCCGTACGGCTGCCCGCGAGGGAGGTCGGGTCGATCCCGGCGCGCTCCAGGACCTCCCAGGAGGACTCCAGCAGGAGCCGCTGCTGCGGGTCCATCGCCAGGGCCTCGCGCGGCGAGATCCCGAAGAACGCCGCGTCGAACCCGGCCACGTCGGTGAGGAAACCGCCCTCGCGGACGTAGCTGGTTCCCGTCCGGCCCGGGTCGGGGCTGTAGAGGCCGTCGAGGTCCCAGCCGCGGTCCGAGGGGAAGGGGCCGATGGCGTCGCGCCCGTCGAGGACGAGCTGCCACAGGTCCTCCGGGGAGCGGACGCCTCCGGGGAACCGGCAGGCGGCCGCCACGATCACGACCGGGTCCTCGTGGTCGCGCACCGCCGCCGCGCGTTCCACGGCGCCGGCGGACGTTCCCGCGGCCCCGGCGGCGAGGTGCTCCACGAGGCGGGCGGGGGTGGGGTGGTCGAAGACCAGGCCGGGCGGCAGCCGCCTGCCGGTGGCGGCGGCGAGCCGGTTGCGGAACTCGACGCCGATCAGCGAGTCGAAGCCGAGGTTCCGGAAGGTCCGGTCCTCCTGGATCCTGGCGGTGGCCGGCAGGCCGAGTACGGCGGCGGCCTCGGCGGCGACCAGCTGCGCGAGGGCAGCGCGCAGCGCCTCCCCGGCCAGGCCGGCGAGCCGGTCCGGCGAGGTGTCCGCGCCGGACCGCGCGGTGGCCCGGGGGGCCCGGCGGGCCCCGGCGACACCGTCGAACAGCGGGTTGTGCCGCCCGGCCGCGGAGCCCGCGAAGCGCTCCCAGTCGATGCCCGCGACGGTCACGGCGCTCTCGCCGTCGTCGAGGACGCGGCCCAGTTCGGCCAGCGCCGCCGCGGGGTCGAGGGGGACCAGCCCGGCACGGGCCAGCTGGCGCCGCGCGGCCTCCGTGTCGGCGGCCATACCGGCGCCCGCCCAGGAGCCCCAGGCCACCGAGGTGGCGGGCAGGCCGAGCCGGGCGCGGTGCACGGCGAGTGCGTCCAGGTAGGCGTTGGCGGCGGCGTAGTTGCCCTGTCCGGCCAGGCCCACGGTGCCCGCGAACGAGGAGAACAGCACGAACGCGGACAGGCCGAGGTCGCGGGTGAGCTCGTGCAGGTGCCGGGCCCCGTCCGCCTTGGGTCCGGCGACCGCGGCGAACCGCTCGGCGGTGAGCGAGTCGAGCACTCCGTCGTCGAGGACGCCCGCGGCGTGCACGACGGCGGTCAGGGGCCGGTCGGCCGGGATCGCGGAGATGAGCTCCGCGAGGGCCTGCCGGTCGGTGACGTCGCAGGCGGCGACCGTGACCTCGGTGCCCTCCTCCCGCAGCCGCGCGACCAGTTCCCCGGCGCCCTCGGCGTCCGGGCCGCGCCGGCTGGTCAGCAGGACGTGCCGGGCGCCCTCCTCCGCCAGCCAGCCGGCGAGGTGCGCGCCGAGCGCGCCGGTGCCGCCGGTCACCAGGACGGTGCCGTCGAGGCGGGCGCGCCCGCCACGGGCCTCAGCGCCTGGGGCGTCGCCGCCTCGTGTGCCGCCGCCGAGGGCCTCACCGCCGCGACCGGAGTCCCGTACGAGCCGCCGCGCGAAGAGGCCCGCGGTGCGGACCGCCACCTGGTCCTCCCCGGTGGCGCCGGACAGGACCGCGCCCAGCCGGGTGCGGGCCCGCTCGTCCAGGTCCGCCGGGAGGTCGGCGAGTCCGCCCCAGCGCCCGGGGTGCTCCAGGGCTGCGACCCGGCCCATCCCCCACATCTGCGCCTGCTCCGGCGCGTCCAGCGCCTCGGAGGGGCTCACGGACACGGCGCCCCGGGTCAGGCACCACAGGCGGCTGTCGCCGCCCAGGGCGGCCATCGCCCCGAGCACCGCGGCGGTGGCGGCCACGCCCGCGGCGGGCGTGCCGTCCAGGGCGAGCAGCGACACCACGCCGCCCGCGTCCTCGCCGAGCGCCGTGCGCAGCGCCTCCGAGACATCCGTGCGGTCGGCCGCGGCCGCGTCGACCGCGACCACGACGGGGTGGGCGCCGTGCTCGCGCAGCGCCCGCGCCACGGCCTCCACGGTCGCCTCGTCGAGCCCCGTGGCGGGGACGACCAGGGCCCAGGCCCCGGACACGGCCGGGCGGGCGCCCTCCGGCACGGAGGCCCAGGCCGTGCGGTAGCGCGGGGAACCGGCCGTGGCGGGCTCCCCGCCGACGGCCGGGGCGATCCAGTACCGCTCGTGCTGGAAGGCGTACGTGGGCAGGTCGGTGCGCCGGGCCCCGTACGGGGCGAACAGCGCGGGCCAGTCCACGGGCGCACCGGCCGCGTGCAGGCGGCCGGCCGCGGTCATCGCGGAGCGGACCTCGCCGGCCCCGCCCCGCAGGACGGGAACGGCCGTGACGTCCGCGTCGCGGCCGGCGTCGGCCAGGATCTCCTCGGCCATGGCGGTCAGCGGGCCGCCGGGACCGAGTTCCAGCAGCGTGTCCACGCCCCGGCCGAGCGCCGTGGTGACGGCGCCGGCGAAGCGGACGGTCTCGCGGGCATGGCGCACCCAGTAGGCCGGCGTGAGCAGTTCGTCCCCGGCGACGTCTCCGGTCAGCCCGGAGACGAGGGGGATCCCCGGCCGGTGGAACTCCACCGAGGCGAGCACCTCTTCGAACGCGGCCAGCATCGGGTCCATCAGCGCCGAGTGGAAGGCGTGGCTGACGACCAGCCGCTTGGTACGGCGCCCCCGCGCGGTGAACAGCCGGACGAGCTCGTCCACCGCGGTCTCCTCGCCCGACAGCACGAGCGACCGGGGGCCGTTGACGGCGGCGAGGGACACCCCCGCCGGCAGCGGCGGCAGTTCCTCCTCGGTGGCCTGCACCGCGGCCATCGCACCGCCCGCGGGCAGCGCCTGCATCAGCCGGCCGCGGGCCGCCACGACGCGGCACGCGTCCGGCAGCGTCCACACCCCGGCGGCGCAGGCGGCCGCCAGCTCTCCGATCGAGTGGCCCAGCAGCAGGTCCGGGGCGATGCCCCAGGAGGCGACCAGGTCGAACAGCGCCACCTCCAGCGCGAACAGCGCGGGCTGGGCCCACCCGGTCCGGTCCAGCGCCTCCGGGTCCCCGAACACGACCTCCTTCAAGGAGCGTCCCAGCAGCGGGTCCAGCTCCGCGCACACCGCGTCGAACGTCGCGGCGAACACCGGCTGGCTCTCGTACAGCTCACGCCCCATGCCGGGACGCTGGGAACCCTGTCCGGTGAAGAGGAAGGCGGTCGGTCCGCCCTCGCGGGCGACGGCGCGCACCACTCCGGCGGCGCTCCCGCCCGTGGCGAGCGCGGCCAGCTGGGACAGGAACTCCTCCCGGTCCCCGGCCGTCAGCAGCGCCCGGTGCTCCAGGCCCGCACGGGTGACGGCCAGCGACAGCCCCACGTCCGCCGTACGCGGTCCCCGCGTCCGGACGTGCTCGGCCAGCCGCAGCGCCTGGGCCCGCAGCGCCTCCTCGGAACGGGCCGAAAGCACCCAGGGCACGGTTCCGGCCGGCTCACCGGCGGGCGCCTCCGGCGCCTCCTGCGGCACCTCCGCGGGCGTCGCCTGCTCCAGGATCACGTGGGCGTTGGTGCCGCTGATGCCAAACGAGGACACACCGGCCCGGCGCGGACGGCCCGGGTCGGGCCAGGTACGCGCCTCGGTCAGCAGCTCCACCGCGCCCGCGGACCAGTCCACGTGCGGCGAGGGCGCGTCGACGTGCAGGGTGCGCGGCAGCGTCCCGTGCCGCATGGCCAGGACGGACTTGATCACCCCGGCGATACCGGCCGCGGCCTGGGTGTGGCCGATGTTGGACTTGACGGAGCCGAGCATCAGCGGGTGGACCCGGTCCTGGCCGTAGGTGGCCAGCAGTGCCTGCGCCTCGATCGGGTCGCCCAGCCTCGTGCCCGTACCGTGCGCCTCGACCATGTCCACATCGGCGGCGGCCAGCCGGGCGTCGGCCAGCGCCTGCCGGATGACACGCTGCTGCGCGAGGCCGTTGGGGGCGGTGAGACCGTTGGACGCGCCGTCGGAGTTGACGGCGGAGCCGCGTACGACCGCGAGAACCGGGCGGCCGTCGCGTACGGCGTCGGACAGGCGCTGGACGGCGAGCATGCCGACGCCCTCGCCCCAGCCGGTGCCGTCGGCGGCGGCGGAGAACGCCTTGCACCGGCCGTCGCCGGCGAGGCCGCCCTGGCGGGAGAACTCCACGAACGCGCCGGGGGTGGCCATCACGGTGACACCGCCGACCAGGGCGAGGTCGCACTCGCCGTCGCGCAGGGCCCGCACCCCGAGGTGGAGCGCCACCAGCGAGGAGGAGCAGGCGGTGTCCACGGTCAGCGCGGGGCCCTCCAGGCCCAGGACGTAGGCGATGCGCCCGGACAGCACGCTCGGCGCCGTACCGGTCATGACGTGGCCGTCGGACTCCGAGCTCTCGTGCAGCCGGGGCCCGTACTCCGAGGGGCTCGCGCCGACGAACACGGCGGTACGGCTGCCCCGCAGGGCCCGCGCGTCCACGCCCGCCCGTTCCAGCGCCTCCCACGAGGTCTCCAGCAGCAGCCGCTGCTGGGGGTCCATGGCCAGGGCCTCGCGCGGGGATATCCCGAAGAATCCGGCGTCGAAGCCGGCCGCGTCCGCGAGGAAGCCGCCCTCGCCGGTGAACCCGGCGGGCAGTTCCCAGCCGCGGTCGGCGGGCAGCGGGGAGATGGCGTCGGCCCCGGCGGAGACGAACCGCCAGAGTTCCTCGGGCGAGTCGATGCCCCCGGGGAACCGGCAGCTCATGCCGACGATCACGATCGGGTCCTCACCCGCGGCCCGGGTGACGGCCCGGGGCACGGCCCCGTCCTCGGACACGGCCGCCTGCGGCACGTCCGCCTGGAGCCGCCGCGCGAGGGCGTCGGGGGTGGGGTGGTCGAACAGCAGCGTGGTCGGGACACGGCGGCCGGTCGCCTGCGTCAGGCGCTCACCGAGCTCGGCCAGCATCAGGGAGCTGAACCCGAGTTCCTTGAAGGCGGAGTTCATGGCGAGGTCGTCCGGGGACTCGTGGCCGAGCACCAGGGCCGTGACGTCCCGCACGAGCTCGGCCACCGTGGGGCCGGACTCCGTCCCGCCGGCCCGCGGGGTGCCCTCGGGGGCCCGCTCCGCCGCCGGGGCGCCGCGGTCCGGCGCGGGGCGCACCGCGGCGCCGGTCCGCCGGGCCCCGTCGGCCAGCCAGTGGCGCCGGCGCTGGAAGGCGTACGTGGGCAGCGCCGTCGCGCGGGCGCCGGCCCCGGTGGCCAGCCCCGCCCAGTCCATCGGGACCCCGCGGACGTACAGCGCCGCGAGCGCGGCGAGCGCCGCCTCCGGCTCCCGCCGGTCAGCGCCCCGCAGCAGGGGGACGCACACCGTCCCGGCGCCACGCAGGCAGTCCCGGGTCATCGCCGACAGCACGCCGTCGGGCCCGAGTTCGAGGACGGTGGTCACGCCCTGGTCCTCCAGGAGGCGCACCCCGTCGAGGAAGCGGACGGTGCCGCGCACGTGCCGGACCCAGTAGTCCGGCGAGCACGCCTCCTCCGCGGTGAGCAGCCGGCCCGTCCCGTTGGAGACGACCGGGATCCGGGGGGCGTGGAAGGTGAGGCCGGCCGCGACGGCACGGTACTCGTCGAGCATCCCGTCCATGTGCGAGGAATGCGCGGCATGGCTGATGCGGAGCCGCTTGGTCTTGCGTCCGAGGGCGGCCCAGTGGGCGGCGACCTCCAGGACGGCGTCCTCCTCACCCGAGATCACCGAGGAGAGGGGCCCGTTGAGGGCCGCCAGGGACACCCGGCCGCCGTCGCCGAGGAACGGGAGCAGTTCCTCCTCGGTGGCCTGTACGGAGACCATCGCACCGTGCGAGGGCTGTGCCTGCATCAGCCGGCCGCGGGCCGCGACGAGCGCGCACGCGTCCTCCAGGGACAGCACTCCCGCGACGTGCGCCGCGGCGAGTTCACCGGCGGAGTGCCCGAGCAGCAGCTGCGGGGTCAGGCCGCACCGCTCCGCCCAGCGGAAGAGGGCGACCTCGACCGCGAACAGCGCGGGCTGGGTGAACTCGGTGCGGTCCAGCAGGGCCGCCTCGGGCGAGCCCTCCTCGGCGAACAGCACCTCGCGCAGGGGCAGCCGCAGATGCGGATCCATGACGGCGCACACCTCGTCGAGCGCCGCGGCGTACTCCGGCGAGGCCCGGTGCAGCGAGGCCGTCATACCGGGACGCTGGCTGCCCTGGCCCGGGAAGAGGAAGGCGAGGGAGCCGTCGGAGACGGAGCCGCGCACGGTGTCGGCCCCCGGCCTGCCGTCGGCGAGGCGGGCCAGGGCGGCCGTGGCCTCGTCCGGTCCGGCGGCCAGCAGCACCGCGCGGTGGCCGAAGGCGGTCCGCCCGGTGGCCAGGGTGTGGGCGAGGTCCCGGAGCGGCGTACCGGGATTCTCCCCGAGGTGCGCGCTCAGCCGGCGGGCCTGGTCGCGCAGGGCCTGCTCGTCCCGGCCCGAGAGGAGCAGGGGGAAGGGCGTCTCGGACGGCCGCAGGCCGGATGCCTCGGGTGCCGACGGGGAGGCGGCCGACGGGGCGGGGGCGCCGTCCCACTCGGTGAGTACGGCGTGGCAGTTGGTGCCGCCCATGCCGAAGGAGCTCACGCCCACGACGAGCCGGCCGGCCCGCTCGGGCCAGGCGGTGAGTTCGGTGGTGACCCGGATGCCCAGCTCGTCCAGCGGGATGGCCGGGTGGGGGGTCTCGTGGTGGAGGCTGGCGGGGATCTCGCGGTGGCGCGTGGCCAGTACGCCCTTGAGGAAGCCCGCGATGCCCGCGGCGCCTTCGAGGTGCCCGATGTTGGTCTTCACGGAGCCGACCAGCAGCGGCCGGCCGGCCGGGCGTCCCGCGCCGAGCACGGCGCCGACGGCCGCGGCCTCGACGGGGTCGCCGGTAGGGGTACCCGTACCGTGCAGTTCTACGTACGCGACCTCGTCCGGGGCGATCCCGGCCCGCGCGTACGCGGCGGTGAGCACCGCCTCCTGGGCGCCGCGCTCCGGGACGGTGAGGCCGTCGCCGCCGCCGTCGTTGTTGACCGCGCTCCCGGCCAGCACGCAGTAGATGTCGTCCCCGTCGGCGACCGCGTCCGCCAGGGGCTTGAGGACGACGAGGCCGCCGCCCTCGCCGCGTACGTAGCCGTTGGCGCGGGCGTCGAAGGTGTAGCAGCGGCCGTCCGGGGAGAGGGCGCCGAAGCGTTCCACGGCGAGCGTGCTGTCCTCGGCCAGGATCAGGTTGACTCCGCCGGCCAGGGCGACGGAGCACTCGCCGCGCCGCAGGCTCTCGGCGGCCAGGTGGACGGCGACGAGGGACGAGGACTGCCCGGAGTCCACGGTGAAGCTGGGGCCGCGCAGTCCCAGCGCGTAGGAGACCCGGTTGGCGATGAGGGCGCGGCTGAGCCCGGTGGTCGTCTCGGGGGTGACGGCCGCCTCGCCGATGCCGCGTACGAGGGTGGCGTAGTCGTCCGCGATGGCTCCGACGAAGACGCCGGTACGGGAGCCCTGCAGGCGGCCGGGCACGATCCCGGCGTCCTCCAGCGCCTCCCAGCCCAGTTCGAGGGTGAGCCGCTGCTGCGGGTCCATCGCCGCGGCCTCGCGCGGGGAGATGCCGAAGAAGGCGGCGTCGAAGGTGTCGACGGACTCCAGGAAGCCGCCCCGGCGCGGCGCGTAGGGGCGCTCCCGCGGGGTCGTGGTCACGGCGTCCCGGCCCTCACGCAGGAGACGCAGCAGCGCGTCCGGGCCGGGGGCTCCCGGCAGCCTGCACGAGATTCCCACCACCGCGACGGGCTGAGGGGATCCTGCCTGGATTTCCGCGGCCTCTGACCCGGACCGACCCGCCATGTGCTTCCCTCTACGTCACTAGGATTTACGCGAAGCGCGCTCGAAGCGGCACGTGCCGCAAGTCCACTGCGAATATCCGGTCGGCCCGCCCCTAGCCTCAACCACTAGCCGACCCCTTAGCGCCGACCCCGACGAGCGCGTGCGGCGGGGTGCGGCGGGGTCGTCAGGAGGTGCGGAGCAGCTGCTCGTCGCCGCTTCCCATGTCCGTCCCGGCGAACAGATCGCCCAGCTCGGCCCGGCTGCGGACCCCGAGCTTGCGGTACACCCGTGTGAGGTGCTGCTCGACGGTGCTCTTGGTGATGAACAGCTTGCGCCCGATCTCACGGTTCGAATGGCCGACGGCCGCGAGGGCGGTGACGCGGCGCTCGGCGGCCGTCAGGCTCGCGGAGCCCTCGCCCTCCCCCTCGGCCACCTCGACCTCGCCCTCCCCGTCGGGCACCTCGTCGCGGAAGAGCCGGCGGAAGAGCGCGTCCGCGCCGCAGTTGTCGGCCACGGTCCTGGCGTGGCGGGCCGCCATCCGGGCCTTGGCCGGCGCACCGAGCACGTGCAGCACCTGGCTGCGGTCGGCCAGGGAGCGGATGAGCTCGACCTGACTCCCGCATCCCTCCAGGAGGTTGATCGACTCCCTGAGCAGGGCGGGACGCTGGTCCAGTCCGCTCACGGCCGCCAGCAGCCGCAGCGACACCCCGCGCGCCCGGAAGGTGCTGCCGCCCGGGCGGCCCAGTTGCTCGCGGACGAGCGTGCGGGCCTCCACGGGGTTTCCCAGGGCGAGGTGGGCCTGGGCCGCGGAGGTCCGCCAGGGGAGGAACGTGGGTGTGTCCGCGCCCCACTTCTTGGCGAGTTCCCCGCAGGTCAGGAAGTCGTCCAGGGCGGCGGCCGGCCGGTCGACGGCGAGGTGGTAGTGGCCGCGGGCGTGGGTGTAGAGAAGTCCGTGGCGGGTCCCGAACATGCCGTCCGGGACCTCGCGGTTGAGCCAGGCACCCGCCAGTCCGCTCTTGCCGGAGGCGGTCGCGGCCATGACGAGGGCGGAGAGCGGGGAGCCGACGGCGACGCCCCAGCCCGCGTGGGAGATGGCCGAGAGCGCGTCGCGGGCGTGGTCCTCGGCGGCCGGGAGGGAGCCCAGGCGGAGCGCGACCTCCGCCCGGATCGCCGACAGGACGGCCACGACCGTCCCCCGCGTGCGCGCGCCGGTCTGCTGGAGGAGCACGTCGCACCAGAAGAGCGCCCGGTCCGGCCTGTCTCCGTAGACCAGCGTCAGCAGCGCCGCCTCCAGGGCCTCCACGCCGGTCGTACCGGAGTGGCAGCCCCGCAGGATCTCCTCGGCCATGGCCGGGGCGTACCCGTCGGGCCCTTCCGCCATGACCGTGCCGAGCAGTTCGACGGCGTACGAGGCGGGGCCGACCTGCCGGGGCTGGATCCCCCGGCGCGGCGGCCGCTGCGGGCCGCCGGACACCGTACCCCCGTCCAGCGCCGGAACGGTGTGCCGCAGCCAGTGCCGTACGACGTGGAGCTCGTCCTCGACCCGCGGGTCCTCGGCGTAGGGGCCTTCGGAGAGCAGGGCGAGGCTCTCCCGCGCCTCGTCGAACTTGCCGGTCCAGACGAGGTACTTGACGGTCCAGGCGGCGTCGGCGCCCTTGAGGTGGCCGGCCCGGAGGGTGTCGAGCAGCGCGTCCGTCCAGGGGGCCACCATGCGGGGGTCGATCTGCCAGCCGATCTTCACGCGTGCCATCAGGACGGCCGCCCGGTCGCGTTCGGCGCACGCGCTCTGGCCGGCCAGCCGCAGGCAGTCGAGGCTCATCTCCTCCTGGCCCGCGTCCATGGACCGGTAGGCCGCCTCCAGCAGGGTGCGGCCCGCCCACGGTTCGGTGACCGAGGCGGCCAGGAGGTGCTGGGCCACCACGGTCGCGGGCGCCCCGTCGTCGTACAGGAGCCGGGCCGCGCGCCGCCGCAGGTCCGCCTTGGCCACCGCGTCCACGTGCTCCAGGACGGCCTTGCCGACGGCCGCGTCGCGCAGCGCCCCGTTCTCCAGCAGACCGGCCGTGTCCAGTGCCGTCATGACCTGCTCGACCGTGTCGGCGCCCCGGCCGACCAGACAGGCCACCAGCGGGGGCGTGGCGGACTCGCCGAGGACGGCGACACCGGCCGCCACGTCGAAGAGCTCGGCCTCGTCCCGGTAGGCCCAGGCCAGGGCCGCCTTGGTGAACGCGGTACTGGCCACCGCCTTGGAGGGCTGCCGGGGGTCGAGGCGGCGCGCGGCCCGGCTGTCCGCCAGGAGGGCGTGCACGAGCAGCGGGTTGCCGCCGCTGACGGCGTGGAAGTCCGCCACGAGCCCGGGTGCCTCCACGGTGTCCACGTGGTGCTCGATGACCCCGGCGATGCCGTCCCGCGAGAGGGGCAGCAGCCGGAGCTGGCGGGCCTGGGGGTGACGGAGCAGTTCGGCGTGGAAGGCCGGCGGGAGCAGCTGCGGGCCCGTGGACTCGCAGAGCACCATCATGAGCGGCGCCGTACGGAGCCTGCGGACGAGGTAGAGCAGGCAGCGCAGGGAGGCGGCATCGGCGAGCTGGACGTCGTCCACCGCGATCACGACGAGCTGGTCGCGGGTCTCCCGGCACATGGCGGCGAAGAGGCGGTCCTCGAACTCGGCGGCTCCCCTGCTGCTGCGGGTGGCCGAGCGGATCCCGTCCTCGTCCTCCGTCCCCAGGAACAGTTCCCTGACGACGGCGAGATCGCCTCCCGAGGCGGAGACCGAGCCCGATGCGCTGAACACCTGGGCCCCGGCGTCGGCCGCGCGCCGGAGGAATACGTCCAGCAATGCGGTCTTGCCGACCCCGGGCCCTCCGCCGATGAGGACGACTCCGCCTTCGCGTCGCTGGACCCCTGCCAGTACGTCCGAAAGCAGCTTCATTTCCTCGTCGCGCTCGAAAAGCTCTGCGGCAATTCCGTCAGCCACAATCCCCACCCGTTTGCCCCACTCGATCGAGACCCGCTTGAGCATCACCAGTAATCGAATGCATTTCCAATTGATTCGACTGTACTGAGGCGGGCCCCTGCCCCCAACCCCTACCTTCGCTCCGCAACCCCCTAGACCCCTCCGAGCTGCGGTTTTACGCGATGTGAACATCCCCCTACCGGTCCGGCGCGGGACGGTAGGAGCGGCCGCCGGGGAGGAACGGAACGCGGAAGCGCCGCTGCCCGCCCCCCGTGTGGCGGGGGGCGGGCAGCGGGATTTCCGGGAGCGGGTGTGTCAGACCTCGGCGGCCGTTTCCAGTTCCAGCGGCAGATCGTCCCGCCTGGCCACCTTCAATTTCTTGTAGACCCGGGTCAGATGCTGTTCGACGGTGCTTTTCGTGATGAAGAGCCGCAGGGAGATCTCACGGTTGGTGTAACCGTTGGCGGCGAGGGCCGCGACCTTCCGCTCGGAGTCGCTGAGTTCCTGCCAGCGCGCGGGGGCGGCTTCGCCGGGGCATCCGGCGGGGGACGGCGCCCCGGGCGCCGCCACCGGGTCCGGGGTCTCGGCGCGGCAGGCCGCGGCGGGGCGGAGGGCCCGGTCCGCGCCGTCCGGGGGCCCGGCGCGGTGCAGCAGGGACATCGCTCCGCAGTCCTTGGCCAGCCGGGTGGCGCGCCGGCGGGCGGCGACCGCCCTGCGGGGCTCGCCGGCTTCCTCGTGGGCGTCGGCCAGGTCGAAGAGGACCCGGGCGGTGCCCAGGTCGTCGCGGCCCCGGCGCAGTTCCCCGAGCGCCTCGTCGAGGAGTGCCACGCGCAGGTGCTGCTCGTCGGCGAGGGCCAGGGCGTGCAGCGAGATGCCCCGGACGCGGGGGGAGCCGTCGGCGGCCATGGCCAGCTGTTCCCGCGCGAGCCGCAGCGCTTCCCCCCGGTCCCCCAGCCGCAGCAGGGCCTCGGCGGCGTCCGTACGCCACGGCAGCAGGCCGGGCCGGTCCACCCCCCAGAGGCCGGCCAGCCGTCCCGCCGCCTGGAAGTCCCTCAGCGCCGAGTGGTAGCGGTGGTTGGCCATGTGGTAGAGCCCGCGGGCCCTGCGGTAGCTCAGCCAGTGCACGCTGCCGGGCAGGGACCGCGCCATGGGCCGGCTGAGGTGGTGCGCCGCCTCGTCGAGCTTGCCCTGCGCGATGGTGACCGCCACCAGGTGCGCGACCGCCGCCCCTTCGAAGGTGGACCGGTGCCGTTGGGGCATGGCGGTCAGGCAGGCCCGCAGGGCCTTCTCGGCCGTCGCGAGCTCTCCCCGGTGCAGACCGGCCTCGGCGCGCAGGGCCACGAAGGACGCCTCCCAGCCGGGGGTGCCGCGGTCCGCGCACTTCCGCAGGAACGTGTCGCACCAGTGCACGACGCGGTCGGCCGCGCCGTTGTACAGCAGCGACTGGATGGCGTTGAGCAGGAGGTCGAGCGTGAAGTCCGTCAGCGGGGTGATCTCCAGAAGGCCCTCGGCGCCCGCGATGTACTGGTCGAGCCCCGGGGGCCGCTGGGTCTCCCAGGGCCGGGGCGGCCGCCCGGCCGCCGGGCGCCGCGGTGCGGGCGTCCGGGCCGCGGCCGTCCCGGGACAGGCCCCGCCCTCCCCCGTGCCGTCCGGACCCTGGCTCAGGGCGACGGCCGGCGGCCAGAAGGCCGGTTCCCGGATGCTGTCCCAGGGCGAGGAGCCCTTGCCGACGGCGTCCTGCGTGACGCGGTCGTCCGCCACGGCGCAGTCGATCACCTCGCGGGCCTGGTCGAGCCAGCCATGGGCGAGGAGGAGCTCCGCGAAGGACTCCACGGTCGCGGCCGGCATGGGACAGACCCGCAGACGTTCCATCACCTCGGTGAGGTGGAGTTCGGCTGCCGCCGCGCTGATGCGCCGCGCGATCAGGGCGAGCCGGATCCTGATCTCGATCCGGCGCCTCGGGTCCTCGCAGGCGCTGTGCGCGAGTTCCAGGTAGGCGACCGCCTGCTGGACGTGGTCGTCGAGCAGCACCTGCTCGGCGGCCTCCTGGAGGACCCCCACCCCCCAGACCGTGTCGACCTGCCCCGCCTGGAGGAGGTGCTCGGCCGTGACATACGGCGGGGCACCGCAGTAGTGCAGCAGGTCGGCCGCGCGCAGGTGGAGTTCGAGGCGGCGGTCGAGGCCCAGGGAGTCCAGGACGGCGTCCCGGGCGAGCCGGCTGCGGAAGGAGTACCCGCCGATGATGCCCGACTCGCCGAGCGCGTGCAGACTCTCGGTCAGTTGTTCACGGCCGAGGTCCAGGAGCTGGCCCAGCAGCTCCCGGCTGGCGAAGTCACCGAGGACGGCCAGCCCGATGGCCACCTGGCGGCTGCGCTCGCCCCCGCGTTCCAGACAGGCGAGCAGCGCGTCCCGGAAGATCTGGCCGGCCTGCGGCTCGACGGCGGAGCGGTCCCCGCCGGAGCCGGTGTGGGCACGGTGGTCCTCGACGAGAGCGCGCAGGAGCAGCGGGTTGCCGCCGCTCAGGGCGACGTACCGGTCGACGACCTTGGGATCGCGACGCCGGGGCCACGCCTCCGACAGCACCTCCTCGACACCGCCGCGGCCGAGCTGCGGCAGCCGGAGCCGCGTGAAGTGGGGCTGCCTCAGAAGTTCTCCGCCGAAGGCGACGTCCTGGCGCCCGCCGGCCACCGGCTGGGTGAACACCATGAGAAGAGGGGCGGTGCGGCAGTGCCGGGCCAGGTGGAGCAGCTGCCTCAGGGATTCGGGGTCCCCGTGCTGGACGTCGTCGACGGCGAGCAGTACGGGCGAGGAGCGCGAGAGCTCGCGTACCGAGGCGCAGAATTCCCGCTGCAGTTCATAGCGTTCGGTATCGCGGCGGAGTTGCTCGGACGCCCCGTCGCCGTGCTCACCGGAGAGTTCGGCCGTCAGCGCGCGAAAACGTCCGGCAAGTTTTTCGTAAAAAGATGTCCCGTCGGCGATGTTCCGGAGCAGGCTCAACGGAATTTCCGACTCCTGGGCCGTCGCGGCCGTTTGCAGGACCGTTGTTCCAGAGGATTCGGCGTAATCGGTCAGGGCCGCCAGGATTTCACTCTTCCCGCACCCCGCAGCGGCTTCCAGCAGAACGGTCGCGGATCTTCCGGACGAACAGACCCCCGCATGTGCCGCTATCAGCTGTTTCGTTTCCTCAGCCCGCCCGAACAGCACCATGGATAAAAGACACCCCCGGAGTCGAGTCGTCCGGACCACCCCCGTGTGGTCGAACACTCGGACCGGGTCACCGGAGGACCCGAAGGTCTCGCACCGCGCACCCGGACCGAATGACAGACAACATCAACATCCATGCACTGTCAACCGACCTTCGATTCCCATCCCCAGCCCTTCCCGGCCCTTATGTTGTGTGAATCGGCCACTGCGGGCACGGGCGGGCGGATCGCACGGGAGGGCCCGGGAAGAGGGAATGGAATCAAGCCAGAGCAAGGCGATCAGGCCAAATCAAGAACGCTTTCCTTGAAGAGGAAACCAAATACCGCGCATTTCCGGGACAGAGGCTGTACGCCCGCTTCCGCGGCGCCTCAGGCCACCGCCGCGGCGACCCGCGCGATGGCGTCGATGACCCGCGCGGACTGCTGGTTGAGGTAGAAGTGACCGCCCGGATAGCTGTGCAGCGCGAACGCCCCGGTGGTGTGCTCCTCCCAGGCCCGCGCCTCCTCCTGGGAGACCTTCGGGTCGTCCACGCCGAAGTGCGCCTGGATCGGGGCCTGGAGCTTCGGCCCCGCCTCGTAGCGATAGGTCTCGGCCGCCTTGTAGTCACTGCGAATGGCCGGAAGGACCATCCTGAGAATCTCCTCGTCGCCCAGCACCGCGGCCTGGGTACCACTGAGGGACTGGATCTCGCGGATCAGGGCGTCGTCGGAGTGCAGGTGGACCCGCTCGTCCCGGTGGCGCGAAGGGGCGCGCCGGCCGGAGGCGAAGACCGTGAGCGGCACGATGCCCTTGGCCTCCAGGCGCAGGGCGACCTCGAAGGCGAGCGTGGCTCCCATGCTGTGGCCGAAAATGATCAGCGGCCGGTCCGCCCAGGGCAGGAGCGCGCCCGTCACCGCGTCGGCCAGGTCCGCGATGTTGTCGATGCCCGGCTCGTCACGGCGGTCCTGCCGGCCGGGGTACTGCACGGCCACCACGTCGAGCGCGGGCGAGAGCGCCTTGGACACCGGGAAGAAGTACGGGGCGGAACCGCCGGCGTGCGGAAGGCAGGCCAGACGCACCTTCGCGCCGGGCGAGGGGTGGAACTGCCGCACCCACAGATTCTCGTCAACGCCGTTCGCGGTCATCGGAGTTCCCTTCGTCGCACACCGGGTCCGTGGCGCCGGCCGTCGGCCCACCGCCACCGCCGTCACACCTGAAAGGGATCCTGAGCGACTCCGCGGGCGGGTCACAACCCCTGACCACCGACGCGCCCACCCCTACCGGCCGGCGGCGCCCCCGCCCCGCCCCGTTCACTTCTAGGGGCCGACTAGGGGTTTCGCCGGCCAGTGGGGCGGATCACCCTGGGATCCGTGCGGTTGCCGACGCCGGGTCGATGCCGATACCGCGGGAAGGCAGCCGGAATGAGTGAGAACCACCGCCCCACGCCCCCCGGAGCCACTCTGCCCCCCGCCCACGACGGCAGGCTGATGGCCATCAGTGATCTGCACGTGCGCCACGAGCGCAACCGCGAGATCGTCCGCGACCTGCGGGCCGGCTCCCCGGCGGACTGGCTGGTCGTGGCGGGGGACGTCGGGGAGACCGTCTCCGACATCGAGAGCACCCTCTCCCTGCTGCGCGAGCGCTTCGCCCAGGTGATCTGGGTCCCGGGCAACCACGAGCTGTGGACCGACCCGGCGGACCCGGTCCAGCTGCGCGGCGAGGCCAAGTACCGCCACCTCGTCGACCTCTGCCGCCGGCTGGACGTGATCACCCCGGAGGACCCCTACCCGGTGTGGAACGGGCAGGGCGGACCCGCCGTCGTCGCCCCGCTCTTCGTCCTCTACGACTACAGCTTCCGGCCCCCCGGCGCCTTCTCGAAGGAGCACGCGCTGCGGCTGGCGGACGAGGCCGGCGTGGTCTGCACCGACGAGTTCCTCCTGCACCCCGATCCGTACCCGACACGCGACGCGTGGTGCCGCACCCGGCTGGCCCTGACCCGGGACCGTCTGGACGCGCTGCCGCCCGGCCTGCCCACCGTCCTGGTCAACCACTTCCCGCTGGTCCGCGACCCCACGAGGGTCCTGCGGTACCCCGAGTTCGCCCTCTGGTGCGGGACGACCGGGACCGCCGACTGGCACCGCACGTACCGCGCGGCCGCCGTGGTCTACGGACACCTGCACATCCCCCGCACCATCCACTGCGACGGCGTGCCCCACCACGAGGTGTCCCTCGGCTACCCGCGGGAGTGGGAACGGCGTACGACACCGCCGGGACGGCCGGTCCAGATCCTCGGGAACGCCACCGCGGTGGCGGCCGCCCGCTCCTGGTAGCCGTCCCCGGCTCCCGGGCCGAACGGCGAGAAGAAGGAAACATGATCGAAGAAGTGCTGCCGTCCCACGTCCGGGCCTTCGAGGCGTTCGACCACGTGCCGTTCGCCACCCTGCACCCCGAGGAGGCCGCCCTCGTGGCCCGGGCGGTGGAGAGCCGCCGCCGCGAGTTCGCCACCGCCCGCTACTGCGCCCACCGGGCCCTGGACGCGCTCGGCGCCCCGGACGCCCCCCTGCTCGCCACCCCCCGCGGGCTCCCCCTGTGGCCCGGCTCCGTACGCGGCGCGATCACCCACACCACCGGCTACCACGCGGCGGCGGTCGCCGACGGCTCGCACGTCGCCGCCCTCGGCATCGACGCGGAGCCCGACGTCCCGCTCCCCGCCGGGGTCCTGGAGAGCATCGCCCTGCCGGAGGAGACCGCCCACCTCGCACAGCTCGCCGCGCGGCACCCCGGGACCCACTGGGACAAGCTGCTCTTCAGCACCAAGGAGAGCGTCTACAAAGCCTGGTTCCCGCAGACCGGTCTCGCGCTGGAGTTCGAGGACGCCCTGATCCGGATCGACCCCGTCAGCCGCACGTTCTCCGCCCGCGTGCTCCCCGCGGCCCTGGTCGCCGCCCACCCCGGCCTCAGCGTGTTCTCCGGCCGCTGGACCGCCCGCGGGGGCATCCTGCTCACCGCGATCACCGTGGACGCCCCCGCCCCGGCGCGCCGCCGGCCGCCGTCGCACCTGTGAGGAGCCCATGACGTCCGGCACCTTCCCCGCCGCGGAACGGACCACCCGCTTCCACACCTCCGCGGCCGCCAACATCCGGCTCAGACGGCTGGCCGGCAGCGGCGCGCGCGTCCTGCCCCTGCTCGTCGACCGGCCCACCCGGGCGGGGCTGGACTCCGACGCCCCGTCGGCCTACGGCCAGGTGGGCCGGACCGGTGTGGCCCTCGACTCCATCGACGACATGCGGGTGCTGCTGAGCGGCATCCCCCTCGACAAGGTCTCCCTCTCCCTGCCCGTGGACGCCGCGGCCGCACCCCTGGTCCTGCTCTACGGACTCGTCGCGGAGGAGAGGGGCGTCCCCGCGGAACGGCTGCGCGGCTCGGTCCGCAACGACGTGCTCAAGGAGTTCATCACCCCCGACGGCACCTGCCTCTTCCCGCCGGCCCCCTCCATGCGGCTGACCCGGGACCTCCTGCGGTACTGCCGGACGGCCCTGCCGCACTGGGACGTGGTGTCCGTCTGCGGCCATGACCTCGCCGAAGCGGGCGCGGGCCCGGCCCAGGAGGTGGCCTTCGCCCTCGCCAACGGCCTCGCCTACGTCCGTACGGCGGTCTCCGCGGGCGTCTTCGTGCCGCGGGTCACCTTCTGCCTCTCCGGTCACGGCAGCCAGGCCGGGGTCCAGGCGAAGTTCCGGGCCGCGCGCCGCCTCTGGGCCCGCGCCATGGACGAGCAGTTCGGGCCCGGCGTGGCCGCCCCCGCGGTGCTCCGCCGGCATGTCCGGGCGCCGTGGAGCGTGGCGGCGGCCGGCGCCGCCCGCCCGTGGCTGCGGACCGACGCCTGCCAGGAGATCGAGGCGGCCGCGCTCGGGCTGATGAACAGCATCGAACGGCTGGGCGGGGCCGTGCGGGCCGTCGAGTCCCGCTTCCAGAGCACCGCGCTGCCGCCGCGCGGGCGCCCGTCCGGCCTTCCCTCCGCCGGGGCCCCCGGGCCCGAGGCCCACGCCGCGCACCTCCGCCAGGGCGAACGGCTCGCCAAGCTGCGCGCCTGGCGGGTCCAGCCCTCGGTCGACGAGGCCCTGGCCCGGCTGCGGCGCGCCGCGCGGGGCGACGAGGACGTCATGGTCCCGATGCGCTCGGCGCTGGCCGCCAGTACCACCGTGGGCGAGATCTGCGCGGCCCTCCGCGAGGTCTGGGGGACGTACCCGCCGCTGCCCGGACGCCGCTGAGAGGCCGCTGGGAGCCCTGTGGGGCTCCCCGCCGGGCCCCCGCCCCGTCAGCGCGTGGATTCGGCCTTGCGCCGGTCCGGGAAGCGCGAACGGGGGCCCACCGCGGTCGCGCCGTTGACGCCCGAGACGCCCGCCGCGACCGGCCGGGCGGGCTCCGGCTCCGTGCCCGAGGCGTCCAGCGCCGCCGCCTCCGCGGCGGCCTCCGCGGCCCGGGCGCCGTGCCGGTAGCGCGGCGGGACCAGGTTCTCGGCCCAGCGCGGGGCGCGCGGGGTGAAGCGCGGCAGGAGCAGCAGGAACAGGCCCAGCGCGCTCAGCACCGCGATCAGCAGCACGATCCACATCGCGGTGGAGTGCACGGAGTAGGCCACGGTGCCGAAGGCGATCAGGCCCGACCAGAAGTACATGATCAGGACCGCGCGGCTGTGCGAGTGGCCCAGCTCCAGCAGCCGGTGGTGCAGGTGCCCGCGGTCGGCGGCGAAGGGCGACTGGCCCTTCCACGTACGGCGCACGATGGCCAGGATCAGGTCCGCCATCGGGATCGCGATCACCGTCAGCGGCAGGATCAGCGGGATGTAGGCGGGGAGCATCGCGTGGGTGGCGTTGCGCTCACCACCGGCGAACAGGGCCAGCGCGTCCGGGTCCACCTGGCCGGTCAGGGAGATGGCCGCGGCGGCCAGGACCAGGCCGATGAGCATCGAGCCGGAGTCGCCCATGAAGATCCGTGCCGGGTGCATGTTGTGCGGCAGGAAGCCCAGGCACATGCCCATCAGGATCGCGGCGAAGAGGGTCGCGGGGGCCGCGGACTCGATCCCGTAGCCGAACCAGATGCGGTACGCGTACAGGAAGAGCGCGGCGGCGGCGATGCAGACCATGCCCGCGGCGAGGCCGTCGAGCCCGTCCACGAAGTTCACCGCGTTGATGGTGATCACCACGAGCGCCACGGTGAGCAGGTTGCCCTGCCACTGGGTGAGCGGGACCGTACCGATGAAGGGGACCGGGATCCACAGGATCGTCAGACCCTGCATGACCATCACACCGGCGGAGATCATCTGCGCGCCGAGCTTGATCAGGGCGTCGAGCTCGAACTTGTCGTCGAGGACGCCGATCAGCCAGATCAGCGCGGCCCCGGAGAGCAGGGCTCTCGGTTCGTTCGACTTCTCGAAGACCGCGTTCAGGTTCTGCAGGTGGTCCGCGACCAGCAGGCCGGCGCACAGCCCGCCGAACATCGCGATCCCGCCGAGGCGCGGGGTCGGCTCGCGGTGCACGTCGCGGGCGCGGATCTCCGGCATGGCCCCGGCCGCGATCGCGAACTTCCGCACGGGCCCGGTCAGCAGATAGGTCACCGCGACCGTGACGCAAAGCGTCAGCAGATATTCACGCACGGGCTGCCCCAGATGTATCGCCGGCCATCTCAGCCCCACACATTAGCTGCGATGTCCCCTCCCCCGAGGACGCGAGGGGGCGGTATCGCGGTTGCAGTACGCCTCTCTTGTCCCACTTAGTCCCCGTAAGGGAGAAAACCTTCCGTGAGCTCTCCCACCCCCGTACGGGTACCCGCCGCGTCCCCGCGCAGCGCCGCGGCGAACAGTTCCGCGATCCGGCGCATCTGCGGCTCCCCCATCCCCTGGGTGGTCACCGCCGCGGTGCCCAGGCGGATGCCGCGCTGGTCCCCGTACGGCAGGACGCAGGTGTCCAGCACGATCCCGGCGGCCGCCAGCCGGCCGCGGGCGGTGGGGCCGTCCAGGCCGAGCGGTGCCGGGTCCGCGGTGATCATGTGGGTGTCGGTGCCGCCCGTGGTGATCGCGAACCCGTACGCCTCCAGCTCCGCGGCGAGCGCGCGGGCATTGGCGACCACCCGGTGGGCGTAGCTGGTGAAGGCGGGGCTCGCCGCTTCCCCGAAGGCCACGGCCTTGGCGGCGATGGTGTGCATCTGGGCCCCGCCCTGCGTGAGCGGGAACACGGCCCGGTCCACGCGCTCGGCGAACTCCGCCCCGCACAGCACCAGCCCGCCGCGCGGCCCCCGCAGCACCTTGTGCGAGGTGGCGCAGACGATGTCGGCGTACGGCACCGGACTGGGCGCGGCCCCGCCCGCCACCAGGCCGATCGGGTGCGCGGCGTCCGCGATCAGGTACGCCCCGACCTCGTCGGCGATCTCCCGGAAGGCCGAGTACTCGGGGTGGCGCGGGTAGGAGATGGAGCCGCACACGATCGCCCGGGGGCGGTGCGCGCGGGCCAGCTCCTGGACCTGCCGGTAGTCGATGAGCCCGGTGCGGGGGTCGGTGCCGTAGCCGACGAAGTCGAACCACTGGCCGGAAAGGTTCGCCGGGGAGCCGTGCGTGAGGTGCCCTCCGTACGGCAGTCCCATCGCCAGCACCGTGTCGCCGGGGCGCAGCAGGGCGGCGTAGGCGGCGAGCACGGCGGAGGAGCCGGAGTGCGGCTGGACATTGGCGTGCTCGGCGCCGAAGAGGGCCTTGGCCCGCTCCACGGCCGTGCGCTCGGCCACGTCGGCGTACTCGCACCCGCCGTGGTGGCGGGCCCCCGGGTACCCCTCGGCGTACTTGTTGGCCAGCGGGGAGCCGAGCGCGGTGAGCACGGCGGCGGAGGCGAAGTTCTCGGCCGCGCTCAGCTGGAGGGCGGCGGCCTGACGCCGGGCCTCCCCGTCGAGTACGTCGGCCATCTGCGGGTCCTGCCGGCGCAGCAGGTCCGTGGGCTGGGTGATGACGCTCATGGCGCGACTCCAGGAGGTACCGGGTTACCAGCCACTGTAGGCCCGCACCCCCGGCCCCGCCCGGCCGGAGCCGGGGTCAGCGGCGGGTGGTGACCCCCGTCAGGGCCGTGACCACCGGGTCCAGCGCCTGGTTGATTTCGTCTCCGATCGAGCGGAAGAAGGTGATGGGCGCGCCGTACGGGTCGTAGACCTCGTCCGCGTCCGGCGACGGGGCCAGCAGCCAGCCGCGCAGGGCGGCGGCGGCCCGTACCAGCGCCCGCGCGCGCTCCGCCATGCCGTCGTCCAGCGGCGGCAGCGTGGCCGGATCTATGGCCCGCACCAGCCGGGTGAACTCCTTGAGGGTGAAGGTGCGCAGCCCCGCCGAATGGCCCATCGAGATGACCTGCGCCCGGTGGTCACGGGTGGCGGTCAGCACCAGATCGGCCCGGATGACGTGCTCGTCCAGCAGCTCGCGCCCGGTGAAGCCGGAGGCGTCCGCGCCGAAGTCCGCGAGCACGGCGGCGGCGTTCGCCTCCATCGGGGCGCCCTCGTGGCCCCAGGTCCCGGCGCTCTCCACGATGAGGTCCCCGGTGACGGGCCCGCCCAGCCGGTGCGTGAGGGCGTGCCGCGTCAGCCGCTCGGTGATGGGCGAGCGGCACACGTTCCCGGTGCTGACGTGGAGTATGCGGAAAGTGCTTCCCCCAGCTATGCCACGCCCCTCAGGGCTCACGGGGCGACCTCGAGGTCGGGTACGACCTCCCGCAGCTGCTCGGCGGTCAGGGCCCCCGCGCGCAGCAGGACGGGAACCTTCCCCGTGACGTCGACGATCGACGACGGCTGGATTCCGGGCGTCGGACCGCCGTCCAGGTACACGGACACGGAGTCGCCGAGCATCTCGCGCGCCGCGTCGCAGTCCTCGGGCGCCGGGTGCCCCGTCAGGTTGGCGGAGGACACCGCCATCGGGCCGACCTCGGTCAGCAGCTCGATCGCGACGGGGTGCAGCGGCATGCGCACGGCCACGGTGCCGCCGGTGTCGCCCAGGTCCCACGCCAGCGAGGGCTGGTGCTTGGCGACGATGGTCAGCGCGCCCGGCCAGAAGGCGTCCACCAGCTCCCACGCCTGCTCGGAGAAGTCCGTGACGAGGCCGTGCAGGGTGTTCGGGGAGCCGATCAGCACCGGGGTGGGCATGCCGCGGCCGCGGCCCTTGGCGGCGAGCAGGTCCTGGACGGCCTCCGGGCTGAAGGCGTCCGCGCCGATCCCGTACAGGGTGTCGGTGGGCAGCACGACGAGCTCGCCGCGGCGCACGGCGGAGGCGGCTTCACGCAGGCCCGTCTTGCGGTCCGTCGCGTCGTTGCAGTCGTATCGCCGGGCCATCAGCGGGCCTCCTCGTGCAGCAGGGGGGTGGCGGGATTCGTCGCGCCGGTCACGGCAGCGCCTTGCGCGCCGTCGCGAACCGGGGACGGTTGTTGAGGTCCGGGTGATCGGCCGCGTCGGCCCAGCCCCGCTCCTCCGCGAAGATCCACGGGACCTGGCCGCCCTGGGTGTCGGCGTGCTCGACGACGACGATGCCGCCGGGCCGGAGCAGACGGTGGGCGGTGCGTTCCAGACCGCGGATGGTGTCGAGGCCGTCCTCGCCGGAGAAGAGCGCCATCTCCGGGTCGTGGTCGCGGGCCTCGGGGGCGACGTACTCCCACTCGGTGAGCGGGATGTACGGCGGATTGGAGATGACCAGGTCGACCTGGCCGTCGAGCTCGGGCAGCGCCGCGAGGGCGTCGCCCTGGTGGACGGTGACCCGCGAGCCCTCGGCGTTCTTACGCGTCCACCGCAGGGCGTCCTCGGACAGCTCCACCGCGTGCACGCGCGAGCGCGGCACCTCCTGCGCCATGGCCAGCGCGATCGCGCCGGAGCCGGTGCACAGGTCCACGATCAGCGGCTCGACCACGTCCATGGCCCGGACGGCCTGTATGGCCCAGTCCACGACCGACTCGGTCTCGGGCCGGGGCACGAAGACCCCGGGCCCGACCTGGAGCTCCAGGTACCGGAAGAAGGCGCGGCCGGTGATGTGCTGGAGCGGTTCGCGGGCCTCGCGGCGGGCGACGGCCTCCCAGTAGCGGGCGTCGAAGTCCGCGTCCTTGACGTGGTGCAGTTCCCCCCGCTTGACGCCGTGCACGAAGGCGGCGAGCTCCTCCGCGTCGAAGCGCGGTGAGGGCACGCCGGCGGCGGCCAGCCGCTGGGTGGCCTGGGCCACCTCGGCAAGCAGCAAGTTCACGCTGGTCCTCCGGGCTGCTGTCGTACGGGGGGTGGTGCGGGCTGTCGGGTCAGTGCGCGGCGGCCAGCTTGGCCGCGGAGTCCGTGTCGACGCACGCCTGGATGACCGCGTCGAGGTCACCGTCGAGCACCTGGTCCAGGTTGTACGCCTTGAAGCCGGTGCGGTGGTCCGAGATCCGGTTCTCCGGGAAGTTGTACGTACGGATCTTCTCGGACCGGTCCACGGAGCGGACCTGGCTGCGGCGCACGTCGGACGCCTCCTGCTCGGCGGCCTCCTGGGCCGCGGCCAGCAGGCGGGACCGCAGGATGCGCATGGCCTGCTCCTTGTTCTGGAGCTGGCTCTTCTCGTTCTGGCAGGAGGCGACCACACCGGTCGGGATGTGCGTGATGCGCACCGCCGAGTCGGTGGTGTTGACGGACTGGCCGCCGGGGCCGGAGGAGCGGTACACGTCGATGCGGAGGTCGTTCGCGTTGATCTCGACCTCGACCTCCTCGGCCTCCGGGGTGACGAGCACGCCCGCGGCGGAGGTGTGGATGCGGCCCTGGGACTCGGTGGCCGGAACGCGCTGGACGCGGTGCACGCCGCCCTCGTACTTGAGGCGGGCCCATACGCCCTGGCCGGGCTCGGTGGCGCCGTTGCCGCCCTTGGTCCGGACGGAGACCTGCACGTCCTTGTAGCCGCCGAGCTCGGACTCGGTGGCGTCGATGATCTCGGTCTTCCAGCCCACGCGCTCGGCGTAGCGCAGGTACATGCGCAGCAGGTCGCCGGCGAACAGCGCCGACTCGTCGCCGCCCGCGCCCGCCTTGACCTCCAGCAGCACGTCCTTGTCGTCGCTGGGGTCGCGCGGGACGAGCAGCAGGCGCAGCTTCTCGGTCAGCTCCTCGCGCTGCTGGCCCAGCTCCTTGACCTCGGCGGCGAAGTCGGGATCGTCGGCCGCGAACTCCTTGGCCGTCTCGATGTCCTCGCCCGTCTGCTTCCAGGCACGGAAGGTCGCGATGATCGGGGTCAGCTCCGCGTAGCGCTTGTTCAGCTTGCGCGCGTTGGCCTGATCGGAGTGGACCGAAGGGTCGGCGAGCTGCTTCTCAAGGTCGGCGTGCTCGCCGACCAGTTCCTCGACCGCCTCGAACATCGGGGTACTCCTGTGGTGAAAGTGCGGGGGGACTGCACGGGGGACGGGCGTGAACGACGACAAAGGCGCCGGTCCGGCCGCCCCCGAGTGGACAGGGGGCGACCGGGGACCGGCGCCTGGGTCGCGCTACTTCTTGGCCGCACCCTTGCCGAAGCGCGCCTCGAAGCGGGCCACGCGGCCACCGGTGTCGAGGATCTTCTGCTTGCCCGTGTAGAACGGGTGGCACTCGGAGCAGACCTCGGCACGGATGGTGCCGTCGGTCAGGGTGCTACGGGTCGTGAACGACGCGCCGCAGGTGCAGCTGACCGCGGTCTCGACGTACTCGGGGTGAACATCGCGCTTCAAGGTGTCTCCTAGATTCGGGAGGGCGCCGGGTCGCAGGAGCCGAATTGCGTCTGCGTGAACCGGGGCCGACAGACCAGTCTGCCAGGACCGGGCTGCCTGTCAAAATTCTGAGGACGCCTCCCTCAACGGGGAGGGGCGCGTGTCTATTCCGGAGGCCGTCCGAGGGCTGCCCGGAGGCGGTCCGGAAGCCGTCCGGAGCCCCCTCCGGGCCTCTTCGCGTACCGGTCCTACTGGACGATCGACCCGGCCGTGCCCTTGTCCCCGGCGGAGTCCGCGGTGGCCTCGGCCGGTATCGGCGCGTCCGCCAGCAGGGCCTGCCAGACCATGGCGGACTCCTTCTGCAGCGGGGCGACGCGGTTGGCGTCGAGGGGGTCGGCCGCCACCGGCAAGGTGATCATCTGGAGGTCCTGGGCGTCGATGCCCTGGAGGCCCTGGGCGAAGCCGGCGAGGGATTTCACGTCGCCGAGGCCCTTGTCGGTGGTGAGCGCCTTGGTGCCGGTGTCGGCGAGGTCGAGCAGCTTCTTGGGGTTGTCGAACAGGCCGACGCCCTTGACCTGCTTGATCAGCGCCTTCATGAACGCCTGCTGGAGCTGTATTCGGCCCAGGTCGCTGCCGTCCCCGACGCTCTTGCGGGTCCGGACCAGGCCGAGGGCCTGCTCCCCGTTGAGCTTGTTGGGACCGGCCGCCAGATCGAGGTGGCTGGATCCGTCCTTGATCGGCTTGGTGGTGGTGACCTCGACCCCGCCGAGGGTGTCGATGATCTTCTTGAAGCCCGTGAAGTCGACCTCGATGTAGTGGTCCATGCGGATCCCCGACATCTTCTCGACGGTCTTGACCGCGCAGGCGGCCCCGCCGACGGTGTACGCCTCGTTGAACTGGCGGCGCTTGCCGCCCGGGTCGGTCTTCCCCTTGCCCGCCGGGCACTCGGGGCGGGCCGTCATCGTGTCGCGGGGTATGGAGACCACGCTGGCCTTCTGGTGGCCCTCGTAGAGGTGGACGATCATCGCGGTGTCGGAGCGGGCCGAACCGCCGTCGTCGGCGCCGTACTCGCTGTTGGCGCCGCCCCGGGAGTCGGAGCCCAGGACGAGGATGTCCATCGAGCCGTTGTCGACGTTCGCCGGGCGGTCGGTGCCGAGGGCCTGGTCGATGTCGACGGTCTTGAGGTTGCCGTTGAGCTCGAAGTAGAACCAGCCCAGCCCGGCACCGCCCAGGAAGACCACGGCCGCGGCGGTCCAGGCCGCTGTCGCGACGGCTCTGCGGCGCGCCGCCGGTTTGCGCCTGCGGCCGGTGGCCCCTCGGCCTCGGCCCTTGGTGTCCTCGGTCATGCTCTCCTCAGTCCTGAGTCCGGTCCCCTGGTCCGTTCAGGCCCGCCGACGTCCCGCGGGTCCCCTGAATCAGACGGGCTCATGCCCCACGGGGTTCCATACGGTGCGTCCTGGGAGCAGATGTGGCGAAGCTCGCAGGACGCCCGGAACGCGCGGCAGCCCCCGCCGCGGGTGCGACGGGGGCTGCTGCGCGGGACCGCGTAGCGGACGTCAGTCGTCGTTCTTGCCCGACGGGGTCGTCTTCGCGATCTGCATCAGGAACTCGGCGTTCGACTTCGTCTGCTTCATCTTGTCGAGGAGCAGTTCGATCGCCTGCTGCGAGTCGAGCGCGTGCAGCACCCGGCGCAGCTTCCAGACGATGGCGAGCTCTTCCGCGTTGAGGAGGATCTCCTCCTTGCGGGTGCCCGACGGGTCGACGTCGACGGCGGGGAAGATCCGCTTGTCGGCGAGCTTCCGGTCGAGCTTGAGCTCCATGTTGCCGGTGCCCTTGAACTCCTCGAAGATCACCTCGTCCATGCGCGAGCCGGTGTCGACCAGCGCGGTGGCCAGGATGGTCAGCGAGCCGCCGTCCTCGATGTTGCGCGCGGCACCGAAGAAGCGCTTCGGCGGGTACAGCGCGGTCGAGTCGACACCACCGGACAGGATGCGGCCGGAGGCGGGCGCCGCGAGGTTGTACGCGCGGCCCAGACGGGTGATGGAGTCCAGCAGGACGACCACGTCGTGACCCAGCTCGACGAGGCGCTTGGCGCGCTCGATGGCCAGCTCGGCAACGGTGGTGTGGTCCTCGGCCGGGCGGTCGAAGGTCGAGGAGATGACCTCGCCCTTGACCGACCGCTGCATGTCGGTGACCTCTTCCGGACGCTCGTCGACCAGGACGACCATCAGGTGGCACTCGGGGTTGTTGGTGGTGATCGCGTTGGCGATCGCCTGCATGATCATGGTCTTGCCGGTCTTCGGCGGGGCCACGATCAGGCCGCGCTGGCCCTTTCCGATCGGCGACACGAGGTCGATGATGCGGGTGGTCAGCACGCCCGGGTCGGTCTCCAGGCGCAGCCGGTCCTGCGGGTACAGGGGCGTCAGCTTCTGGAACTCCGGCCGTCCGCGGCCGGATTCGGGCGCCATGCCGTTCACGGAGTCCAGGCGCACGAGGGCGTTGAACTTCTCGCGGCGCTCGCCGTCCTTGGGCTGGCGCACGGCACCGGTGGTGTGGTCGCCCTTGCGCAGGCCGGCCTTGCGGACCTGGGCGAGGGAGACGTACACGTCGTTGGGGCCGGGCAGGTAGCCCGAGGTCCGGATGAACGCGTAGTTGTCGAGGATGTCGAGGATGCCCGCGACGGGGATCAGCACATCGTCGTCGGCGACCTGCGGCTCGTTCGGCGCGAACTCGTCGCGGCCACGACGGCCCCGGCGGTCGCGGTAGCGGCCGCGACGGCCGCGGCGGCCGCCCTCGTCGTCGAAGTCGTCCTGCGGACCGTTGTCCTGGCGGCCCTGCTGGCCCTGGCCCTGGCCGCGGCCGCCCTGCTGCTGGCGGTCGGCACGGTCGGCGCGGTCCTGCCGGCCGCCACCCTGCGCACCCTGGCCGCCCTGGCCGCCCTGACCCTGGCCGCCCTGGCCCTGGTCGTCGGCCTTGGCGCCGCGGTCACGGCGGTCGCGCTGGCGGTCGCCGCGCTCGCCACGCTCGCGGCGGTCACGCCGGCCGCGGCCCTCGCCGTCGCTCTGGGCCTGGCCCGCGGAGACGGCGGTGGCGGCCTCGGCCTTGGCCTCGGACGGCGCGGTGGCCGTCTCGGTCTTCTGCTCGACCTGTACGGAGACGGGGGCCGAGCCCTCCGGGCTGCCGGAGGGAGCCGTGGCACGGCGGCGACGACGCTCGCCGACGGGCGCGTCCTCGCTGGCCGGCTGCCCGGGGATCTCGATCTGCGCGGGCGCGGCGGCCTTCTCGGCGGGCGCCGCGGCGGCGGTCTCCGCCGGGGCGGCGTCGGCGGCGGCCGTACGGGCCTTGCTGGTGGCGCGGCGCTTCGGCTTGGCCTCGGCGGTGTCCGCGGTGGCGGCGGCCTTGGGGGCACCGCTGCCCGCCTGCGCCTCCTTGATGACCTCGATCAGCTGGCTCTTGCGCATCCGCGCGGTGCCCCTGATGCCGAGGCCCGACGCGACCTGCTGCAGCTCGGCCAGGACCATGCCGTCGAGGCCGGTGCCGGTGCGGCGGCGCTTGGGTGCGGCGCCCGCGGCGGGGGCGCTGGTGTCGACAGAGGTGTCGGCAGCGCCCATCAGATCGGTGGTGTCGCTCACGAAGGGTCCTTCCCTGGAGCGGACGTCGGCCTGTCTGGCTCGGCGACCGGTCGTGCTGTCCGACGACGGCCCTAGGTGTGGACCGTGCCGGGGCGGTGGTCCGCCGGGAGAAATACGGCGGAGAGAAACGTGCTGGGGTTCCGGCGAGAGCCCCCGAGCTGAAAGCGTGGGAAATTCACGCCGATTCCGGAGCGTGCTCGAAACTGCTGGAAGTGATCAGAGCAGTCGGGGAGGCTCCCGGAAGAAATGTGGTCCCGGATGGGGACACTGAGCATCGAGCCACGGCGGCTTCCGATGCGCACTTGAGACTAACACTACCGGATCCAATAGATATTCCCCCTCTCAATCACCGGCAATCGCGCGGTTCCGCGCGGGCGGCCTGCCCCGGCCGCCCGCCCCTGACCGGCTGGTCCTGCCGTCGCGGCAGGACTAGCCGCCCTGGGTTCCCAGCGGAAGTACGCTCGCGCCCGCGGCGTCGAGGGCCAGCCGGTTGGCCGCCCATCCCTCGCCCGCGAGCCGCGCGACCTTGTCGGCCGCACCGTTGTCGACCAGCGCGAGGACCGTGGGGCCCGCGCCGGAGATGACCGCGGGAACTCCGTCCGCCCGCAGTCGGTTGACGAGTGCCACGCTCTCGGGCATCGCCGGGGACCGGTACTCCTGGTGGAGGCGGTCCTCGGTGGCCGGCAGCAGCAGCTCGGGACGCCTGGTCAGGGCTTCCACGAGCAGGCCCGCGCGGCCCGCGTTGACGGCCGCGTCCACGTGCGGGACGGTGCGCGGCAGCAGGCCGCGCGCGGTCTCGGTGAGGACGGGCCGGGAGGGGACGAAGACCACCGGAACGATGGACGCGGAGGGCTCCATCCGGATGGCCCGGGCGCTGCCGCCCTCCATCCACGCCAGGGTGAAGCCGCCCAGCAGGCAGGCGGCGACGTTGTCGGGGTGACCCTCGATCTCGGTGGCCAGTTCCAGCAGCGCCGCGTCGTCGAGCTTCGTCTCGCCGCCTATGGTCACGGCGCGGGCGGCGACGATGCCGGCGCAGATGGCGGCGGAGGAGGAGCCGAGCCCGCGGCCGTGCGGGATGCGGTTGGCGCAGACGACCTCCAGGCCGCGCGGCTGGCCGCCCAGCAGGTCGAAGGCGGTGCGCATGGAACGTACGAGCAGGTGGCTCTCGTCCCGCGGGAGGGTGTCGGCGCCCTCGCCCGCGATGTCGATGTTCAGGCCGGAATCGGCCACCCGGACGACGACGTCGTCGTAGAGCCCCAGGGCCAGGCCCAGGGCGTCGAAGCCCGGGCCGAGGTTGGCACTGCTGGCGGGGACGCGCACCCGTACGGCGGCGGCGCGGAACGCTGGACCGGCCATCGTCCGATGACACTCCTTGTGACTGTGCGAGGACTTCGCTCTTCGCTGGCTCGCTGTGAATGTACTGGAGAACCCACGACACCCGAAGGCCCTCGGGGCAGCACCGCAGTCATATGCGCGGTGGCGGATGTAAGTACAGCGTATCGAAGGAAGGTTCTCTCGCGACATAGGGCGCACAGGAGGCGCACGATGCGTGTCGTCGAGCCGACCGGCTCCGGCCGCACTTTTGTTGCCGTACGGGGTGAGTTGCCGGATTCCGGAGGGCCCGCGGACGCCTCGTGGCGCACTCGGCAAAGCGCGCGAAGGCGTGGCGGAACCCTCCGGAACCCGGCTCACACGGCGGTGCCTCAGACGAGTCCGAGGCGTACGGCGGCGGCTTCGGCGTCCACCGGGATGGTGACCGGCTGCGGAGCGCCGGCGACCGCCCAGTCGGGGTCCTTGAGGCCGTTGCCGGTGACGGTGCATACGATCCGCTGCCCCGGGTCGACCAGGCCCAGCTCGGCCGCCTTGAGCAGGCCGGCCACGGACGCGGCGGAGGCGGGCTCCACGAAGACGCCCTCCTGGGAGGCCAACAGCCGGTAGGCGGCCAGGATCTGGCGGTCCGTCACCTCGTCGATGAAGCCGCCCGACTCGTCCCGCGCGGCCAGCGCCTGCTCCCAGGAGGCCGGGTTGCCGATCCGGATCGCGGTGGCGACGGTGTGCGGCTCCTTGACGACCTCGCCGCGCACGATGGGCGCGGAACCGGACGCCTGGAAACCCCACACACGGGGCGTACGGGAGGCCAGGCCGTCGGCCTTGTACTCCTTGAAGCCCTTCCAGTACGCGGTGATGTTGCCCGCGTTGCCCACCGGCAGCACATGCACGTCCGGGGCGTCGCCGAGCGCGTCGACGATCTCGAACGCGGCCGTCTTCTGGCCCTCGATACGCACCGGGTTGACGGAATTGACCAGCGCCACCGGGTAGTTGTCGGACAGCGCGCGGGCCAGGTCCAGGCAGTCGTCGAAGTTGCCGTTCACCTGGAGGATCTTGGCGCCGTGCACGAGGGCCTGGCCCATCTTGCCCAGCGCGATCTTGCCCTGCGGCACGAGCACCGCGGAGACCATCCCGGCGCGTACCGCGTAGGCGGCGGCGGAGGCCGAGGTGTTGCCGGTGGAGGCGCAGATGACCGCCTTGGCGCCCTCTTCCTTGGCCCGGGTGATCGCCATGGTCATACCGCGGTCCTTGAAGGAACCGGTGGGGTTGGCCCCCTCGACCTTGAGGTGCACCTCGCAGCCGGTGCGCTCGGACAGCACCTGCGCGGGAACGAGGGGAGTGCCGCCCTCGCGGAGCGTCACCACGGGAGTCGTGTCCGTCACCGGCAGGCGGTCCCGGTACTCCTCGATGATGCCGCGCCACTGGTGGGTGCGATTGCTGCTCATGGGTCCTTACTCCCCTTCAACACGCATGATGCTGGCGACACCGCGCACGGTGTCCAGCTTCCGCAGTGCCTCGACGGTCCCGGAGAGGGCGGCGTCGGGCGCGCGGTGGGTGACGACGACGAGAGACGCCTCGCCGTCCTTGCCCTGCTGCCGCACGGTGTCGATGGAGACACCGTGCTCCGCGAAGGTGGTCGCCACCTGGGCGAGCACGCCCGGCTTGTCCGCCACATCGAGGCTGATGTGGTAGCGGGTGACGACATCCCCCATGGGGCTGACCGGCAGCTGGGTGTACGCCGACTCGCCGGGCCCCGTTGCCTCGGCGAGCTTGTTGCGGGCGACGGCGACGAGGTCGCCGAGGACCGCGGACGCGGTGGGGGCACCGCCCGCGCCGGGCCCGTAGAACATGAGCCGCCCCGCGGCCTCCGCCTCGACGAAGACGGCGTTGTACGCCTCGCGGACGGAGGCGAGCGGGTGGCTGAGCGGGATCATCGCCGGGTGCACGCGGGCGGTGACGGACTCGCCGTCCGCGGCGCGCTCCAGGATGGCGAGGAGCTTGATGGTGCAGCCCATGCGCTTGGCCGAGGCGAAGTCGGCGGCGCTGACCTCCGTCATGCCCTCGCGGTAGACGTCGTCGAGGCGCACGCGGGTGTGGAAGGCGATGCCGGCCAGGATCGCGGCCTTGGCGGCGGCGTCGTAGCCCTCGACGTCGGCGGTCGGGTCCGCCTCGGCGTACCCGAGGGCGGTGGCCTCGTCCAGGGCCTCCTGGTAGCCGGCGCCGGTGGAGTCCATCTTGTCGAGGATGAAGTTCGTCGTGCCGTTGACGATGCCCATCACCCGGTTGATCTTGTCCCCGGCCAGCGACTCGCGCATCGGGCGGACCAGCGGGATGGCGCCGGCGACGGCCGCCTCGTAGTACAGGTCGCGCCCGTGCCGCTCGGCGGCGGCGTGCAGCGCGGCGCCGTCCTGGGCGAGCAGCGCCTTGTTGGCCGAGACCACGGAGATGCCGTGCTCGAAGGCGGTGGTGATCAGGCCGCGGGCCGGCTCGATGCCGCCGATGACCTCGATGGCGATGTCGATGTCACCGCGTTTGAGCAGGGCGGTGGCGTCGGTGGTGATCAGCGCCGGGTCGACGCCCTCGCGCACCTTGGAGGGACGGCGCACGGCCACGCCGGCGAGCTCGACCGGCGCGCCGATCCTCTGCGTGAGGTCGTCGGCGTGCGTCGTCATGATGCGAGCCACCTCTGAGCCGACCACTCCACAGCCCAGCAGCGCCACCTTCAGCGGACGCGTACGCATCATTCGACCTACGCCTTTCGATCTTTCTGCGACACCCCGCGCGCGGATTGCGCGCGGGGTCTGAACCAGTCTCACTCAATGGACAGCAGTTTCCATCCTCGGTCCATTGGCTGAGATACCTATTTCATCATCCGAGGTCGAGACGCAGGAGATCTTCCTCCGTCTCGCGGCGAACGATCACCCGGGCCTGCCCGTCACGCACCGCCACGACCGGCGGGCGCAGCGCGTGGTTGTAGTTGCTGGCCATGGAGCGGCAGTACGCGCCGGTCGCGGGCACGGCGATCAGGTCGCCGGGCGCGAGGTCGGCGGGCAGGAAGGCGTCCTTCACCACGATGTCCCCGCTCTCGCAGTGCTTGCCGACGACGCGCACGAGCAGGGGCTCGGCCGTCGAGGACCGGGAGACCAGGCTCACGGAGTACTCGGCGTCGTACAGGGCGGTGCGGATGTTGTCGGACATCCCGCCGTCGACGCTGACGTACGTACGCAGCCCCTCCAGCGGCTTGATCGTGCCCACCTCGTACAGCGTGAAGGCCGTCGGGCCGACGATCGCGCGGCCGGGCTCGACGGAGATCCGGGGGGCGCGCAGGCCGGCGCTCTCGCACTCGCGGGCGACGATCTCGGTGAGGGACTTGGCGATCTCGTGCGGCTCGCGCGGGTCGTCGCTCGCGGTGTAGGCGATGCCGAGGCCGCCGCCGAGGTCGATCTCGGGCAGCTCGACCCCGTGCTCGTCGCGGACGGCCGCCAGCAGCCGCACCACGCGCTTGGCGGAGACCTCGAAGCCCGCCATGTCGAAGATCTGCGAACCGATGTGCGAGTGGATGCCCAGCAGCTCCAGCGAGTCGTGCCCGAGGGCGCGCCGCACGGCCTCGGCGGCGGAGCCGTCCGCGACGGCGATGCCGAACTTCTGGTCCTCGTGCGCGGTGGCGATGAACTCGTGGGTGTGCGCCTCGACGCCGACCGTGACGCGGATCTGCACGGGCTGGCGTACGCCCAGCTCACGGGCGATGTGCGCGACGCGGGCGATCTCCTGGAAGGAGTCGAGGACGATCCGGCCGACCCCGGCGCCGACGGCCCGGCGGATCTCCTCGCCGGACTTGTTGTTGCCGTGGAAGGCGATCCGGCCGGCGGGCATCCCGGCGGCGAGGGCGGTGGTCAGCTCGCCGCCGGAGCAGACGTCGACATTGAGCCCCTCCTCCTTGAGCCACTTCACGACGGCCTTGGAGAGGAACGCCTTGCCGGCGTAGAAGACGTCGGCGTCCTTGCCGAAGGCGGTGGCCCAGGCGCGGCAGCGCTGGCGGAAGTCCTCCTCGTCGAGGAAGTAGGCGGGGGTCCCGAACTCCTCGGCCAGCGCGGTGACTTCGACGCCGCCGACGGAGACGACCCCGTCCTCGCCGCGCCGTACGGTACGGGCCCAGACCTTCTCGTCGAGCACGTTGAGGTCGGCGGGCGGCGGGGAGTAGTGCCCCTCGGGCAGGACATCGGCGTGGCGGGGTCCGGCGGGGTGCGCGGAACGGCTCATCGGTATCTCTCTTCGGGGTTCATAGGCGTTCGGGTGCGTCCATGCCGAGCAGGGCCAGGCCACCGGCCAGCACCGTCCCGGCGGCTTCGGCGAGGGCGAGCCGGGCGCGGTGGGCGGCCGAGGGTTTCTCGTCCCCCTGGGGCAGCACGCGGTACTGGAAGTCGAGCAGCGCGTCGGCGATCCCGACGAGGTCCCGGACCAGCCGCTCCGGCGCCCGGTGGTGCGCGGCGGCTTCGAGTGCGAGGGGGTGGTCGGCGAGCGCCCGCAGCAGGGCGTCCGCGCCGTCCACCGGGCCCGGCTCGGGCCGGAACCCGAGCTGGGCGGCATTGCGTACGAGGGCCCGCGCGCGGGCGTGGGCGTACCGCACCCGGAAGAACTCACTGGCCTCGCCCTGGTGCAGCAGGACGTCGGAGAACACGGGCGTCTCCCGGGCGGGCACGGCGAGCATGGCCCAGCGGGCGGCGTCGGACCCGAAGCGGGCGAGGACATCGCCGTCGCGGGCGGCGACGGGGGCGGCCGGAAGGCCCCTGTCGCCGCGCCCCTGGAGGCGGAGAAGCCGGAGCACGGCAGCATGGACGACGTCCTGGCGACGGGTACCGGGACCGCCGGCCCCTGGCACGCACAGGGCACGAACCACCCGATCCCGAAGCATCACGCCGGCGACGAGGCCGGGCGCGGACGGATCGGGGAGCACAAAATTGAGGAACCCGGCTCCGGTGACGTCGACGCGCTCGATCCCGGGCTCGGCGCCGAGCCGCCGGGCCAGTACGCCGGCCACCTCGCGCGGCGGCCGTCCGGCCGCGCGGGCGAGGGAGAGGGCGACGGGGGAGGCGTACTCCCCCACCCCACCGGGCCGCGTCCGCTCGACGACGACCCGCTCCGGAACCGCCGTCCCGGCACCCAGCTCCCCGTCGGCGACGGCGCGGCGCACGGCACGTACGACGCACGGGGAGAGGTCGGCGGGGGTCACGGGACCAGCCTAGGGGAGACGCCGGGTCATCCCGCGAGGGGTTTCGCCATATGAACAGGGGGCCCGGCGAAGGGCCTCACCGACCGGTCCCGGCGGGCGCCCCTCTCCTCCCGTCGCGCCGGTCCTTGCGCTCGGCGAGCGTCCGTACGACCCGTACCAGCTCGGCGGGCTCGAAGGGCTTCGCGAGGAAGGCGTCGACCCCGGCGGCGTTCCCGGCCTCGACCTCCTGCTGCGTACAGGCACTGATGATCGCGACGGGCACGTCCCGGGTCCGCGGATCGGCCCGCAGCTGCGCCACCGCCCCGAGACCGTCGAGCCGCGGCATGACCACGTCGAGCGTGATCACATCGGGGCAGACACGGCGCACGACGTCCAGACACTCGGCACCATCATTGGCGGTCACCACCTCGAAGCCCTCCAGCTCGAGGTTGACCTTGATCAGCTGCCGGATGACCTTGTTGTCGTCGACAACGAGAACCCGGCCAGAGACGCCTGGCACAACTCGAGAGTAGGTCGAGCGGGGCCCCCGCGTCCGGGTTTTTGCCACTTCCACCCCGTGCGGGCGACGGACACCCCTCTCCACCACAAACGGGTTCCTGATCACCCCACGGAAGCTGGTAGTGTTCAACCCGTCGCCGCACGACGGCGGACACGCCCCCGTAGCTCAGGGGATAGAGCAACGGCCTCCGGAGCCGTGTGCGCAGGTTCGAATCCTGCCGGGGGCACTTCGCAGGAAGTGCCCAAAGACCCCGCCACCAGCGCAAACGCTGGAGACGGGGTCTTCGCGTATGCGCGGCCAACTGCCCGCGCGTGCCCGCGCATTCCAAGGGGTGCGGATCATGCGCGAGGCCGGGTCAGGCCGCGACGCTCCTGCGAGACCGGCAAAAGTACGGGGCGGCCGACCGCACCAGGTCCGAAAGAGCTCTCGACGCGCCGAGGCGGGCACCGCGCTGGTCGTCCGGCTCCTGCCGCGACGGGAGTCAGGGCGAGCACGGGGCCGCCACAGACTGATCAGGTCATGCATTGCCGTCGCGGAAACGAGCCACGCTTGCGTTCGTCAGGGCCTCGGCGAGTTGCGACAGGGCTGGAAGAGCCAGCCCTGCACTCAGCGTGTAGGTCGCCAGTACGTGCCCGCGGATAACCGATCTGACATCGCCGACGCCGACCTGCACGCCCGCCTGCCGCAGATCATTGAGCAGCTTCTCTCCACGCGCCGCCGCGACTGCAGGCGAGTCCACGGCATGACGGATCTCGGACCGTCTCCGGCACACGACGATTGAGTCGAGGTTGGAGGGTTCCTTACCAGCTTTCGTGATGCTCGTCGTCATCTCACCCTTGATCGGCTGAATGGCCGTGACCCCGAAGCCGGCATCGTTCAGCGACTCGACAAGGCCGACCCACGCCGTCAACCGGGCCTGGTGAAAGGTGAACGCCAGCAAGCCCCCCGGCTTCAGGACCCGCTCGCACTCCCTCCAGACACGCGAAATCGCATCACTGAACTGGCGTGGGTCAGCACTCTGCACCTCACCGGCGTTCCTCGTCGTCTCGTCGGAAGACGGATACCCCGAGTAGGGCTTCATCCCCCTGAGCCAGGCATGGAAGAAGTCAGCAAGTTCGGAGTAGTGGACATTGTCCATATAGGGGGGATCGGTCACGATAAGGTCGACAGAGCCGGACGGCAGATCAGTGCAAGACGAGTCGCCATTACGGATATAGAACTGCTTGACGTCCAGGCCCCGCTCCGGCCAACCATCCAGGAGTTGCCCACTAAATGAGGACGACAATCCTGTGACTCTCTGGACACTACCTTTGGTCAAAACCTGATCAAAGGGTTCGGTCTTGTATTCGTGCGCTCGGACGATCCGGCTTCGAAAGAGGGTGGAGAATGATCCGGACGACGCAGTTGTTCCCCAAGGGTGGGCTTCGAGAGGGGCACGCTCAGGTTTGAGAACATGGTGACTAAACATATGCCTGACCGCCCCCGTCCCTTCCCCCTTGAACGAACAGAACATGTTATTGAACTCAAGAGTTCCGGAGAAGAGCGCGGCAAGTGCCTCCCGCTCGGCATCACCGGAGTCGACATCACGAATCGCGGCACCCAGAAGGCCAAGCGAATAGAGTTGCCGACTGTTGAAAAATTGACTCCACTCCGTGAACCCCCACCGCATCGCCTGGCGAGTGTTTTCCCCGGGATCAAGCCCCCCCACCGGCAGGACGAGGTCGCGCTTACGCGTCTCCAGCAGATCGATGCACTCCGCATAGAGGGACTGGTCAAACGAATCAACGGACTCGTATCGCTTTGCCCCGTCAAAACCGAGGACGAGCTTTGCGTACATCTCCTGCTGAGGAACTTCACCACGCAAAGCGTCCAGCACTTTGGAAATATGGCCGTTGGGGCATGTGACCTGACTTCGATTCACCGCACCGGTGCGTCCGAATTCATGACCGTTGCGGCACTCGGCCGACTCGAAGTCGTAGCGGTTGACTTGCACATCCAAGCACACCGGGCACACAATTTGCGCCTCGGGAACCCTCTTGGGGTAGGCGTGCTGAGAGAACACATGATTCGAGAAGAGACGGGTCCTCGCCTCACATTCCGGGCAGCGAACTACCGCGACCCAGAAGTAGTAGAGAACCGTCTCACCGCTTTCGGCGCGGTGCACGCGGTCGATCTCCTCGCGGCACTTCGCTTCGACACGACCGAACGCTTGGCGCAACTCGGCAATATCCCACCGCTGCACAGCTTGACGCTGAACAAGCGTGGCCACCGGGTTGATATCGGACCCGATGGCACGCGCCCCCATTTTGGCCGCCTCGACAACGGTGGTGCCTGAGCCCGCGAACGGATCGAACACAACCAGACCGCCGAGGTCTACAGGCGCACTGTAAGACTCAAGGGCATCACCATCGGCCTCGGTGACTGCTGCCGCGATGATTCCACGAAATACACTGCCCAGGCGCTTCGCCCACCACTTGTGAGTACTCGTGGCCGGCCGATGAATTTCCTTCCGCCACGACTCGTTCTCTGCAATCTTGCTGAGTGCAACAGCAGGGAAAGACCCTTCCAGAGCGGACGAACTGGGTACGCCCCGACGGACTTGCGCGTCGACGTCAAAGAGAGTCTGGTGACGGGGGCTCGGGTAGTTCATCGATCTCATCCAGTAGAGGCTGTCGGGGCAGTCGCCTCACGCCTTTCATGGCAACTGAACCAGCTGGATCACTGGCCGCCCTGTACGCTGTGAAGGTCCTGACGGATCCGGCTGTCGGATTTCCCGTCAGCACCGTACGCAGAGAGTTGTCGCGGAAGTCGAAGGTGTACTCGGCCGCAATTCTATCAGCCTCCGTACGCACCAAAGATCCGACCTCCCTCAGACCATCCACACCGGTAAACGCATCTTCACTCGGCGCAATCAATGTGCAATGGGAGGCAAGTCCGTCCACCAGCGCATAGGGCGTGGGAGCGACGTACATTTTTCGGTCGCGCACCAAGATATCACCATAGGAGCCGAAGTCGCGAAAACTGTCGTTCTTATGCACGTAGTGGTGATGGGCGTTGAGGAAATCGCCATGACAGATCACTAGATCGAGTACCGGAAACTGATCGCCCTCGAACTCCTTCGGATATCGACCGAAGATGTAGTAGACGGACCTATCGCCATGCCGTCCGGTCGCAAGCTGACTGTTGCAGTCAAAATCTGCCTGCCGCCCAGGGGCCTCCAGCCCTTTCACCTCGTACCCTTCGAGGTAGTCGATCATGATGTAATCCGGGTATTTGTTTCTCTTCGTCTCTTCCCACAAAAGCCCCGTCTCGGTGATCCGCTCACCTACCCAGTCCTGGAAGTGGAACTCCTTATCCCTCCTGCTCCTGCGATGAATCAGCTCCCCTCGTTGCATGGCTTCATAGCAGGAAAGGAACACCGAGACAACCGTCACCATCCACCCCTTACAGTTGCGCAACCCACCCTCGACCTGTCGGGCAACCCTAATGCCACTGTGACCCCGTGCGGGGGGATCGTGCCGCGCAGCGCACTCAGGGCCGCGCGGAGTGACGAGTTCCGGCATTGGCAAAGGACGAGGGTCAGAAGCGGGGCCCTCGGAGGATGTACGTCGGGAGGGCTGTTGCGGCCATGAGCAGCGTGATGAGCCACGCGTGTGGTGTCGGGCCCGGGAGTAGGAGGAGGGACCAGGGTTCCACCCGGGCCTGGGGTTTGGTGCCGATCAGCCACATCGCCATCGGGACCGCCACCGGGGGGACCCAGGCCGCCGCGGGGGGCAGGACGCAGCAGGCGGCGTAGGCCAGGGATGTCAGCAGGAGGGTGTTGCGGAGGGCGACGGCCGGGTCGTTCGTGGCGCCCGCCAGGGCGAGCGCGGCCGCGAGGGTGAGGACCAGGGCCGTGGTCAGGGCGCGGAGGCGGGCGGGCGTGGGGGCGAGGCGTTCCGGGACCTCGGCGGCCGTGGCGAGCACCGAGGGCAGGAACGCGGCGAAGAGGGCGGGGACCATCGGCCAGAGGGCGCCCTGTACGCCGTCCCGCGCGGGTACGTCGTACAGCCGCAGCGGGGTCGCGAGCCACAGCAGCGCGCAGAGCAGGGCGACGAGTGCCTGGCGGCCGAGGCGCCAGCGGCGGACGTAGACGAGGCTAGCCATCGCAGGCGGCCAGGCCCTGAAAGGCGGCGCGCGCCACCGCGATGCGCTCGGCCGGCGAGCCCGAGGTCAGCCGGGGGTCCAGGAGCGGGTCCTCGTACGCGGGGGCTCCCACGGCCGCGGCCAGCCAGTAGCGGGCGTTGACGTGGTGGCGCTCCATCGGGGTGCCGGGCTCGATCGCGCAGTCGGAGCCGTAGTAGGTGCCGAGGAACATGTCGAGCAGCAGTTCGCTGTCGCCGCCCGTGACGGTGTCCGGGGAGAGCTGGCCGGTGTTCCTGCCGCTCCGCAGCGCGTCCTGGCGGAAGGCGGCCGGGGCGGGCAGGTCCAGCTCGGCCATGGCCGTCACCAGCGGGGTGAGCTTCGCGCGCAGCCGGGGCTCGTACGTCGCGTAGCCGCGGCCGAGGCAGATCTCGGGGCGGGTGCCCTGGCAGCGGACGTCGCCCGGGCGGGCTTCGAGGTAAAGGGGGTCGGCGGAGGCGAGGTGGCCGGCGGAGAGGACGCACAGTACGGCGGTGGCGGCCGCGGCGAGGAACTGGCGCGGGCGCAGGTGGTGGAGGGCGGTGCTCCAGGCGGCGGCGATCAGGACGAGCAGGGTGGCGGCGGCGTAGAAGGCGATCTGGGCGGTCTGGGTGCCGGCCTTGGGCCGCAGTCCGACGAGGGAGCTGGTGGCCCCGCCGACCATCACGAACTCCGACAGCTCGCCCGAGTAGAGGAGGAGGAAGACGAGGAAGACGACGATCGCCGCCAGCGGGGCCGCGACCTTGCCGCCCTCGCCGCTCAGCCGGCCCGCCGCGAGGCCGACGGCGCAGGCGAGGCCGAGGAGGGCGAGCGCGGGCAGCGGGGTGAGCAGTTCGGGCGGGCCGAGGGCGGCCAGGGCGCCGGTCCGGGCCACGAGGCCGAGGACGAGGACGAGCCCCAGGAGGAAGGCGGCGCAGCACCAGGCGAGGAGGGCGGCCCAGGCCGCGGCGAGCATCGCGAGGGGGCGATGGTGGGCGGACAGGAAGGGGGCGGCGCGGGCGAGGCGATGGCCCTCCCAGGCCGCGACGCCGGCCAGCAGCGGGCCGAGCAGCATCACGGTGAAGTTGTACTGGTACACCGCCCACATGGGTTCGTAGCGCCAGCCCATGGGCCGCAGCAGGGTGTTGAGGACGACGAGGACGAGGAGGAAGGGGAAGGCGGTGCGGCCGAGCGAGCGGCGCAGGTGGAGGCGGGCGGCGCCGGTGCTCCGGGCGGTGGCGGCGGTGGACCGGTCGGCCCTCGTGGTCCGGGTGGCGGTGGTGGTCATCGGGCGCCTCCGACGGCATCGTCCTGGGATGAACTTCCACCGCTGCTCAGGTCGTTGAGGGCGCGTTCCACCGAGCGCGCGGTGTCGCCGGTGCCGGCGCCGGCCCGGGCCATGAGTTCCGCGGGTGTGCCGTCGAAGACGACGCGGCCCTCGCGCAGCGAGAGGACGCGGTCGGCCAGCAGCTCGATGTCCTCGGTGTGGTGGGTGCTCAGGACGACGCAGCGGGTCCGGCCGAGGCGGGCCAGATAGGTGCGCAGCTCGATGCGGTGCTCCACGTCGATGCCGGTGGTGGGCTCGTCGAGGAGGAGGACGGCGGGCTCGTGCACGACGGCCTGGGCGATATGGGCGCGCTGGCGGTTGCCGCCGGAGAGGGTACGCAGGCGGGCGTCGGCCACGCCGGTGAGGTTCAGGTCCTCGATCACGTCCCGGACGGCCCCGGCGCGGCGGGCGCGGGGGATGCCGCGCAGCCAGGCGGCGTAGGAGACGGCCTCGTGGACGGTGAAGTGGGCGGGGAATTCGGGGGCTTGGGGGAGGTAGCCGATGGCCTCGCGGTGGTGGCGGAGGCTTGGGCGGCGGTGCGGTGCGCGGTCGCCGAGGGTGACGGATCCGGCCGCGGGGCGCAGGAGGAGGGCGCAGACCTTGAGCAGGGTCGTCTTGCCCGAGCCGTTGGAGCCGGTGAGGGCGGTGATGCCGGGCCGGAGGGCGAGGGCGGGGATGTCGAGGGTGGTTTTGGCCCGGTACCGGACGACGAGGTCGCGGATGTCGAGGCCGCAGGGGGTCGCGGCAGGGGTGGATCCGCCGCGTACGGCGCCCGGCTCCCCGGGCGCGCGGTCGCTTCGTCGAGGGGTGATCATCGTGGGTCCTCGCCGTCGTCAGTAGTCGAAGGAGGGCAGGGCCTGGGCCGAGCACGTATCCGGGACCGGCCACCCGCGCTGGACGCACGCCCGCGTGCCTCCTCGTACGGATTTCGCCGTCGGTTCGAGCGGGTACTTGAGGTGGTGGGTGACGTAGTACGTGTGGTTGTGCTCGGGGGTGTTGAGGGCGTGGACCTCGGCTCCGTTCTCGAAGTACCAATTGCCCGTGGTGTAGACCGTGTTGCCGTCCGCCGCGAGGTCCTTGGACATGACCTTGTTCAGCGCGTTGATGTTGCGGTCGTTGCGGAAGTCCCCGTAGGCGGTCGCGCGGGCCTTCCCGTCGTAGGACACCGTGACGCTTCCCCAGCCCACGGCCGACGCCGAACCCGCCATGATCGTGACGAGGAGGACCCCGCCGGTGGCGGAGGCGGCCTGTGCGGGGGTGGTGCGGAGCATGAACACGCCTTTCGGAGCGGGGACTTCACGACGCGCGGCGGCGCCGGAGGACGCCGAGCATGGCATGCGGTGTGTAGTGGTTTGGGCCGTATGGGGCACAGAGGCCCGGATCGGCCCCGATCAGGTGACATGGGCGTCAACGCGGCAGGCCGTGGCTCCCCGGCGGGGTTCCGGTGATCCGTACGAGGCCGGGCGCGGGGAATCTGTGGGTTCGGCGGGTGGGGTGGGGGGCCGGGGCTGCCTATGGTGGGAGGTGAGGCCGCATCGTGCCGCTGAGCTGGCGCTTTGCGGGGAGAGCGCGGAGTGGATGGGCGGCGCGGATGCGTGAGCTGGTGGAGACGGCGCAGCGGTGGACGGCCGAGGGGCGGGCCGGGTTTCTCGCCCGGCCCGTGACCGAGGAGGGCTTCGGGCCGCGGGATCCCGGCGGGGCCGTGCTCGTGGACCCGCGCGGGGAGTGCGTAGGCGCGCTGTACCGGGGGGTCTTCGACGCCGAGCTGGTCGCGGAGGCCCGGGCGGTGCCGGCCGGGGCCACGGCGCGGGTGTGCGAGGTGTCGGTGCTGCGGGCCGAGGCGGAGGCGGCGCGGCTGACCTGCGGGGGCCGGGCGGAGGTGCTGCTGCAGCCGCTGGCGGGGATTCCGGCGCGGTGGTGGGAGCTGCTGGGGGCGGGGGCCGGGGTGGCGCTGGTGACGCGGCTGAACGAGGCGGCGGACCGGGCCACGAGTGAGGTCGTACGGGCCGCCGAGCCCCCGCGGGACGAGGCCGGGCGGCGGGCGGCCGAGCTGCTGGCCACGCGGCGGCCGGGGCGGGACGCGGTGTACGGGGATGCGGGGCTGGTGCTGGTCGAGGCGTACCCGTCGGCCCCGTACGTGGTCATCGGGGGCGGCGGCGAGCTGGCGGAGCTCATCGAGCGGCAGGCGCTGCTGCTGGGGTGGGAGGCCGTACGGGTCGAGGCGGCCGAGCAGGCGGCGAAGGCCATCGCGGCGCGGCGGGATGCGGCGTGCGTGGTGATGCTGAGCCACGACGAGGAGTTCGACGTACCGACGCTACGGGCGGCGCTGGCCGCCGGGGTCCCGTACGTCGGGGCGCTCGGGTCGCGGCGTACGACGACCCGGCGGCGCGAGGGCCTGCTGGCGGCGGGGGCCACGGAGGCGGAGCTGGCGCGGGTCCACGGCCCGATCGGCCTGGACCTCGGCGCCCGCACCCCGGCGGAGACGGCCCTGGCAATCTGCGCGGAAATCCTGGGCGTACTGGGCTCCCGCGGGGCGGGGGCGCTGCGGGACAGCGGGGGGCCGATCAACGGCTAGGGCGGGGCGGTCCGGGGAGACTCCGTGGCACGGGGGCGGAGCCCGGGGCCTGCGGCCGGGCGGCTGCGGTGCCGCGAGCCCGCACCCACCCTCAGCCGCGACCGCTCCCCCGCACCTGGGGCGGAATCCAGCGGAGCGGTTACGCGTCTGCGGCTCCGTCGCCATCACGCGCCGCTGGCGCAGGCGGGGGACGACACGGGCAGCCACCCGGGCGTCCATGTGGGGACCGCCTGCCTCCGCACGGCGTGCGGCGGGTCGGGCGGACACACCTCCGGGTGCGGGCCGTACCGGTACGCCCAAGGAGCGGGCGAGCTTCGCGGCGCCGACAGCCGGACGAGCCCAGGTGGCGGCCGCCGTAGGTCCCGCGACCGGAGGCCCGGAGCCCGGGGCCCGGCGGCCCCGCCCGCACCCACGAGCCCCCGACCCCTCGCCGGACGCTCTCGGCAGGCGAGATTTGGTAGGTCGTGGGAGAAAATGTCCCTATGGACATGATCCTGAGCGTGGACCCGGTCGCCCTCGACATCGTGTGGTTCCTCGTCGTCGGCATTCTCGTCGCCGGCATGCTGCTGGGCGGCTTCAAGCTCGGTCAGCGGGTGCGGGCCAAGGAGCCGCCGCCGCCCTCCGCCGAGGAGCAGCCGCATCTGCCGGACGGCGGAGCGGTGCACGAGGTGCGGGAGGAACGGGATCAGGTGGAGATCCCGAAGACCGGCCTGCGGCCGCACGATATGCAGGGCTACGGGAACTTCGGCTCGACGACCTCCACCCACCCCGACGAGGTCCGCGCCGAGCGGGAGTCCGGCTACAAGCAGCCGGAGGGGCCCGGTCCGCACCCGCAGCCGGGTGCTCCGCCGGACGCCGGCCGAGGCGCCCACGCCTGAGCCGGAGAGAACCGGAAAGAGGCCCGAGAGAAGCAGCACCGGACCTGTGACCCCCGCACCCCGCGCCGGGGGTCACAGGTCTGCGCGCAGGCGCAGGACCTCCGGCGGCGGATGCCGGGCCGACGTGTGGCGGACCTCCGCCGTCAGGGGCGGGTCCAGGGCCCGGTACGGGACCTCCCCGAGGCCGATCGCCGTCACCGTGGCCCCCGGCCGGGCCGCCCCGCGCGCGGCCGCCGCCTCGGCCACCTCCGCGCGCAGGGCCGCCGTCAGCGGGCTCGACACCAGCGGGGTCTCGTCCCCGACGGGCAGGACCAGTACGAGGGCCAGCGGGCGCCGCGGGGTCCCCGTATAGCCGATCACCGCCGTGTCCCGGACGTCCGTGTGCCGCAGTTTGCGCCAGCCGCGCCGGCCGGCCGGGTAGCGCTGGTCCAGCCGTTTGATGACCAGGCCCTCGATACCGCTGGCGGGCAGGGTCTCGTACCAGGTGGCGGCCAGCTCCGGATCGGTCGTCATCGGTACGGGCTGCAGCGGCGGCCCCAGCGGCAGCAGCAGGTCGACGAGGAGGGCGCGGCGCCGCTCGTACGGGCGTTCGCGCAGGTCGAGCCCGGCCAGCTCCAGGACGTCGAAGGCCGCGTACGAGGCCGGCAGGCTCTGCGCGAGGACGGCGGCCCGCGCCGGGGTGGCCGCCGCGCGCCGCTGCACCAGCGCGAAGTCGGTCCGGCCCGCGCTCCAGACCACCACCTCACCGTCCAGCACCGTACCCGCGGGCAGCAGCAGCGCGGCCGCCGCCAGATCGGGAAAGGCGCTGGTCACGATGCGGCCGGAGCGCGCCTGGAGGGTCACCGCGGACGCCGTGCGCACGACGACGAGCCGGTGGCCGTCGAACTTCGGCTCGTACGCCAGCCCCGCCCCCTGCGGCAGGCTCCGTACGGCGGCGGCCAGCGCGACGCGGATCACGGCGGGCCGCCCGTCCGCTGGCCGCCCTTCGCCTGCCCGCCCGTCCGCTGGCCGCCCTTCGACCGCCTGCCCGTCGGCGGTCGGTCACCCCCCGCCCCCGAAGCCCCGCGTCCCGGCAGGGGCCGAGCCCGCGACGGGTCCGTCAGTGGGGCGAAGAGGTCCCCGTCGCGGGACAGCCGGGGCACGATGTCGCCCGCGAGGAAGACCAGCTCGGCCGGGTTCCGGCAGGCTTCCACCTCCGCCCAGGAAACGGGCGCGGACACCGTCGGGGCGGGCCGCGCGCGCAGGGTGTAGGCGGCGGCGGTGGTCTTGGCGGCGGCGTTCTGGCTGTGGTCGACGAAGACCTTGCCGGGGCGCAGCGCCTTGGCCATGCGGTGCACCACCAGGCCGGGCAGCGCGCGCTCGGCCTCCTGGGCGAGGCTCTTGGCGTACGCGGACACCTGCTCGGACGGGGTCGGCTCCAGCGGCACCGCCAGGTGCAGGCCCTTCGAGCCGGAGGTCTTGGCCAGGGCTTCGAGCCCGTCGGCGGCGAGGCGGGCGCGGAGCCAGAGCGCGGCGGCGCAGCACTCGACGACGGTGGCGGGCGGGCCGGGGTCCAGGTCGAGGACCATCCGGTCGGCGACGGCGGGGCTGCCGGCCGGCCACTGGTGGATGTGGAACTCGACGGCGAGGTTGGCGGACCACATGAGGGTGGGCAGGTCGGCGACGACCACCTGTACGGCGGAGGGGTCCTCGGAGCGCGGGACGGGGGTGGTCCTCACCCAGTCGGGCGTACCGGGGGGCGGGTTCTTGGTGAAGAAGAGCTGGCCGTCCGGGCCGTCCGGGTAGCGCAGGAAGGACACCGCCCGGTCGTGGATCTGCGCGAGCAGGGGCTCCGCGACGGTGGCGTAGTAGTGGAGCACCTCGCCCTTCGTGAAACCGGTCTCCGGGTGGAGGACCTTGTCGAGATTGCTGAGCGCGAGGCGACGGCCCTCCACCATGGTGATCGGCGTCATACGATGAGATTGCCACGAAACGGGAGGAACCGTGCGATCCATCTGGAACGGAGCGATCTCCTTCGGCCTCGTCAGCATTCCGATCAAGCTCGTGAACGCGACCGAGAGCCACTCGATCTCTTTCCGTCAGATCCATCTCGCCGACGGCGGGCGGATCCGCTACCGCAAGGTGTGCGAAATGGACGGCGAGGAGGTGTCGGGCGCCGAGATCGGCAAGGGGTACGAGGAGGCCGACGGGTCGGTCATCCCGATCACGGACGAGGACCTGGCGCAGCTGCCGCTGGCGACCGCGAAGACGATCGAGATCATGTCGTTCGTACCGGCGGACGAGATCGATCCGCTCCAGATGGACGCGGCGTACTACCTCGCGGCGAACGGGGCGACGGCGGCCAAGCCGTACACGCTGCTGCGGGAGGCGCTGAAACGGAGCCGGAAGGTGGCCATCGCGAAGTACGCGCTGCGGGGGCGGGAGCGGCTGGGGATGCTGCGGGTGGTCGACGACGTGATCGCGATGCACGGGCTGCTGTGGCCGGACGAGATCCGCGTGCCGGAGGGGGTGGCTCCGGAGGTGGAGGTGACGGTGCGGGACGCCGAACTCGACCTGGCGGACGCGCTGATGGCGACGCTGGGCGAGGTGGAGATGTCCTCGCTGCACGACGACTACCGCGAGGCGATGGAGGCGATGATCGCGGCGAAGGCGGGCGGCGGCTTCGAGCCGGCGGAGGCGGCGGAGGAGCCGGCGGGGGGTGGGCAGGTGATCGACCTGATGGCGGCGCTGGAGAAGAGCGTGCGGGCGGCGAAGGCGTCGCGGGGGGAGGCGGAGCCCGGGGAGGAGGCGGAGGTCACGCCGATCCGGAGGGCGGCGTCCGGCGGCGGCCGAGGCGGCAAGGGTGCGGCTGCGCCGAAGGCGGTGGGCGGAAAGAAGTCGACGGCGACGTCGGCGAAGAAGGCGACCCCGTCGAAGCGGGCGACGAAGTCGACGACGAAGACGGCGGCGTCGTCGAGCACGGCCAAGAAGACGGCGACGGCCAAGTCGACAACGAAGTCCACGTCGACGAAGGCAACGTCGGCCACGAAGAAGACCAAGGCCACGCCCCCGCGCAAGCGCACCTCGGCGTAAGGGGGTACCGGGCGCCGGGCGGCTCGGGGCAGGTCCGCCCGTACGGGGTGGGCCCGCGGGGCGCCGGTCCGCGTCGCGCGGATGAACTGAGGTCGGCTGGCCAACTCCCAGCCCTCAAGCCCCCACTGGCCAGGACAGCCGGGCGACAGCAGCAGCGATGGGGCCCGGGGACGGCTGGTGGCGCGCGGCCCCGGACCGGCGATGCGCACGGCGATCTCAGGGTAAGCACGGTCAACACCAGCGCATTCAGGGCGGCTTGGGCGCCCGTCCTGTCCGGCCGGGGCCTGAACCCGGAACCCCGGACCCCCGCCCCGCAGGCTCCGGCCCCGACCCGCCCCCTCAGGCAGCCCGCCCCCCGCCCAGCCACGTCCCCGCGTCCCGGGACAGGGCGAACAAGGTTTCCACCTCCGGTCGTTTCAGGGTCGGCGGGGTCGACAGGAGGTCCTGCGTCGTTGTTGGTGGGGTGAGGAGGCGGATCGTGGCTCGGGCTGTGGGGGCGATTTCGATCTGGGAGGCGTCCGGGAGGGCCAGGGTGGGGGTGGTCGGGACCTGGAGCGTTCGGGCTACGTGGGCGGACGCCTGGCGAAGCCAGCGGGGGTCCGGGCGGGGTGGGGTGCGGCCCAGCGTGAGGAGGAGGTCGCCGATCGTGGCGCGCTGGCGGCGGGCCGGGACCGTGCGGACGCAGAACACCCCCGCCGGGCCGATCAGCAGGTGGTCCAGGATGCCGAGGCCGGGGAGCGGGACGTCGTGGAGGGTGTGCCAGCCGTCCGCGTCGAGCGCGTCGAGGGCGTCGCCCATGCGGGTCCGCGCGGTCAGGTCCGCCCGCAGCCGGTGACGGGTCCGCGCGCCCACCGGAGCGCCGTGTTCCAGCTCGCCCAGCAGCCGCTCCCCCGGCCGGTTCGGCGCCAGGTCCGCGTCGGGCGGCAGCGCCAGCCGCCGCAGGTCGGCGGCGGTGGGGACCGGGGGCGGGCCGACGGTGACGCTGCCGGTCACGTAGGGCCGTAACACCGCAAGGACCGCCTCGCGGTGCTCGTCCGCGAGGACGCTGATGCGGTGGGTGCGGCGGTCGTACCAGGCGACCGCGCGCCCGTCGGGCCGGCTGACATACAGCAGCCCGCCCCCGGGCCGCCCGCCCGGCATCACCCTGAGTCCGTGCATACGCCCTCACCCCCGCCCTCCATGGGAGCAGCCGCCCGCCCGCTCGGCAATCCCCCGTCCCCCGGTTGTGTAACGACTCCGACGGAACCTTGCGGCACCGCTGTTACACGAACGGGGCGCCTCCGCAACGGCGGAGCTCTACGTTGGTGCCGCCCGCAGCAGCCCGACCGCCCCGTACCGAAGGACTTCCCGTGAGCCGCGCCCGCCGCCGCACTCTCGTCCGCGCCGCCGCCGTGACCGCCTGTGCCGGCGGCCTGCTGGCCGCGCCGGCCGTGGCCGCGCTCGCGGAAGGGCTGCCGGCGGCCGCCGCCGCGCACTCCCCGGGCCCGCAGCGGACCCTGGTCAAGAGCCTCCCGCTCGCCGACGGGCTCTCCACCGGCAAGGTCTACCGCACCGCCCGGGGCGCCTACCAGGCCGAGATACTGACGGCCGACGGCGCCCGGACCGCCGTCCTGAACAGCCGTGACGGGGTCACCGACTTCGCCGGTACGGGCGCCCTGCACGCCTCGCTGGACCCCGCAGGACGGCTGACCTCCTGGGCGGGCGAGGTCCCCGCGCCGGACGGCGGCCACACCGTCGCGGGCGGCCAGGGCCACAAGACCGGCATCCGCGACGGCCGCGTCCTCCCCGCCTCCGCCGCGCACCGGGCCGCCACCGGCGACACCCGCGCCCTGGAGGCCGCGTCCGCGGGCGGACGGCGGCTGAGTACGCTGGCCGACGGTCCGGGCGACGGCGTCCTGCTGATCGCCGCCGGCGGCGGCGTCGCGGCCGTCGGCGCGGCCGGGCTCGGCTTCGCGATGCTGCGCCGGGGCCGCACGGAGGGCTGACCCACCTCCAACCCACCGCCGACCCGCCACCGAACCGCAGCCGAAACCGCAGCCGACCCGCCTCCGACCAGCCGCCGAACCGCCTCCGGACCGCCGCCCGCCGGTGCCGGGGTACCGGAGTGGGCAAAAGGGGCGGGCGTCCGCGTAGGGTTGACGTGATCGGCGAGAGAGCGGGCGCCGGCACGACGTGGGCGGAAGGGCACGGGGGGCTGTGAACAGAATGCGCTTCCACGGCACACTTCTGCCCCGTCCCGGACGGCCCCTGCCCCGGCCCCGCTCCGGACGGCCCCGGCGTCCCCTCCTCCCGGCCCTGGCCCTCACCCTCGCCCTCCTCGCCGGCTGCGGCGACACCGGCGGCCTCGTCGGCGCCGGGGCCACCGCGCCCGCGAGCGGCCCCGTACACCTCTGGCCCGACCGCCAGGGCGCGACCGTGCCCCCGGCCGATCCGGGCGGGGCGCCGCCCGAGTACGTCAAGGGGATCCCGGCCGTCCAGGACGAGAACGTGCACGCCGTCGACCCCGTCGCCCTGGTCCAGGCCGAGGTACGGGCCCACGCGCGCGCCGCGACCGGCCCCGACGGGATACCGCGCGAGACCGCCGAGGCGATCCGGGCCTGCGGGGCGGACGGCGCGGAGCCCTCCGCGTGCCCGGTGCACAAGCCGTACTACCGGGACCTCACGGGCAACGGCAAGGACGAGCTGATCGTGGGGATCGAGTTCCCCGACAGGATGATGTCCGTACGGGTGTACACGGCCGACGGCGACGGCCGCCTCAACCGGATCATGGCGACCACGGAGACCGTCGTCTCGGTCGAGCTGGCCGGGCGGGACGTGATCCTGCGCGTTCCCAGCGGGAACCACGGCTACGAGCTGATCACCGCCTGGTCCTGGGACGAGCGCCAGCTGACCATGCTGCCGACGCGCGAGCAGATCGTACGGGTGCCGGGCGGCCCGCAGAAACCGGCCGACGGGCCTCCCGGCGCCCCGGACGGACCCCCCGGCCCGGGCGGCGGCCCCGGCGGCCGCGGGCCGGGCCCCGGCCCCGGTCCCGCGCCGGGCCGGCCATGACGGGCCCCGGCTCCCCGGCGGCGGCGCGGGCCCGGCGCAGGCCCCTGCGCGCACGCCTCCGGCTGCCCGCCCGGACGGCCACGCTCACCTTCAAGTCGGCCTGCTTCATCGCGGTGATGTGCTGCGCGCTGGCGGGCGTACTGGGCGCGCTCGTGCATGTGGAGGTGACGCGCCAGACGGTGGCCACGGCCCGGGAGAAGGCGCTCGGCAAGCTCCAGGACGTGGCGCTCGCCTACGAGGCGGGCGAGGACCTGCCGCCCGGCGCCGGGCTCGATCCGGAGGGGCTGCCGCCGGAGCTGCGTACCCTCGCGCTGGGCGGGCAGCGGGGCACGCTGGTGGCGGACCACCTGGGCCGGCCGACGATGTGGGCGGCCGCCCCGGCCGACGGGCGGGCGCTGGCGGCCGCCGTGGACTACGGGCAGAGCGCGCGCACGATCCGCGGGCTGGACAACGCGATCATCGGCTCGTCGGTGCTGGCGATCGGCGGGACGCTGCTGGTGGGCGTCTTCGCGGTGACGCGGGTGACGCGGCGGCTGCACCAGACGGCACACGTGGCGCGGCGGATCACCGGCGGCGACCTGGACGCGCGGGTGGACGACCCGCGCACGCGGGACGCCTCGCGGCACCAGGACGAGGTGGCGACGGTGGCCGGGGCGCTGGACACGATGGCGGGCAGCCTGCAGGCGAAGCTGGAGAGCGAGCGGCGGTTCACGGCGGACGTGGCGCACGAGCTGCGGACGCCGCTGACGGGCTTGCAGGCGGCCTCGGAGCTGCTGCCGGACGGACGGCCGACGGAGCTGGTGCGCGAGCGGGTCCGTACGATGCGGCAGCTCACGGAGGACCTGCTGGAGATCTCCCGGCTGGACTCGGGCAGCGAGGTGGTGGAGGCGGATCTGCACCAGCTCGGGCGGCTGGCGCGGCGGGTGGTGCGGGCGTCGGGGACGGACACGGAGGTGGTGGTCGTCCGGGACGCCCACCTGGAGACGGACCGGCGCAGGCTGGAGCGGATCCTGGGCAACCTGATCACCAACGCGCACCGGCACGGCCGCGCTCCGGTGACCCTCACGGTGGACGGCCCGGTCCTGACGGTCCGCGACCACGGCCCCGGCTTCCCCGCCTACCTGACCACCCACGGCCCCCAGCGCTTCCGCAGCACGGGCAGCCAGGGCCATGGCCTCGGCCTCACGATCGCCGCGGCCCAGTCCCAGGTCCTGAACGCCACTCTCCGCTTCGCCCGGGCGGAAACCGGCGGCGCCCAGGCCGTCCTGACCCTCCCGGCGCCGCCGGAGCGGCAGGAGCTGCGGGAACGGCAGGAGCCGCCGGAGCAGCAGGAGCTGCGGGAACCAGCGCCGGACGCACCCCCGCGGCCCCGCACGCCGTAGCGGCACGCCCGTCAGTCCTCCGGTGCCGGCCGCCGGGCCCCCTTCGACCACGGCCAGCGGATCGGGGGCTTCGTGCCGGACGGGACGTGGCGGTACTTCCAGCCCTTCTGCAGGCCCAGGCGTTTGGTGTAGCCCGCCGGGACGCGCTCGTACAGGAGGACGGTCGGGGGGCCGGGCGGGGTCGGGACCGGGATCTCGTACCACTTCGGGGGGTGGCCCGTCGGGCCGACGAGGACCGGGAGGGTCCGGCCGTCCATGGGGCCGCCCTCGAACGGGGTCGGTTCGCTTCTCACCCCACCAGTGTCACAGCAGGTGGGCGGCCTCGGAGACCACCGGGATCACGCGGCGGGCCAGGGAGCCGACGGGTCCGTCGGCCGATTCCAGGGCGAGCGCGGCGCGGGCGGCGCGGGCGGTCTCCGGGTCGGTGGCGGCGGTCGCCGTCAGCAGGGCGATGAACTGGTCGAGCAGCCAGTCCCGCAGCGAGTCCACCTCCGGCTGCTTGCCCTCGTCGATCCAGATCAGGGAGGCGGCCTCGACCGCCGTGATCCACGTACGGACCATCATGCGCAGCCGGGGGCCGGGCGCCGGGGCGCCGAGGTGCAGGAGGATCTGGTCGGCGGCGGCCCGCCGGATGCCGTCGACCGTCGCCGTCGTACGGGAGGTCTCCACGACGCTGCCGCCCTGGAGGAGCGCCGCGAAACCGGTGTCGTGCTCGTCGACGAAGGCCAGGTACCGGTCGAGCGCGCGGGACAGCCGCCGGGTCAGCGGGCCCTGCTGGGGCTCGGCGAAGCACTGTTCGAGCAGGTCCGCCGCCGAGCGGAGCGCGGCCTCGTAGAGCTGCTGCTTGCCGCCGGGGAAGTAGCGGTAGACGAGCGGGCGCGAGACGCCGGCCGCCTCCGCCACGTCGTCGAGCGAGACCTCCTCCGGCGCCCGGTGCGCGAACAGCGTGAGGGCCGCGTCGAGGAGCTGGGCCCGCCGCTCCTCGACGCTCAGCCTGCGGTACGCGCGTACGGTCATGTCCGCAGGGTAACCCCGCAGGGCCCGGCTCCGGCCCGCCGCGGCGAACTCCCCTACGCCGCCCGCCCCTACGCCAGCAGCCCCGAGCTGCGCCACAGCCGCCGGCCCACCCCCCGCAGCACGCCGATGTCGTCGAGGAAGTCGGTGAGCCGCTTCGCGCCCGCCTGCATCACCTCGCGGCGGTGACCGCTCGCGCGGACCTGGGCGACGGCCTCGTGCCGGTCCAGGCCGATGTTGTCGTAGACCGCCGGGTTGACGAAGGCGAGGGAGAAGACTCGGGCGGCCTCCCCGCAGCTGATCCGGGTCAGTTCCTGCTCCCAGCGCGGAGCCGTCAGCATCTGGCGGCGCAGCTCCTCGCGCGCGTACCGGACGTGGCGCGCCTCCTCGATGACGTGGATCCGGGTGACGCCCCGGACCAGCGGCTGGATGCGCTCGTCCGGGAAGGTCAGCCGCTGCATCCAGTCCAGGATCTCCTCGCCGAGCAGGGTGCAGGCGAATGAGCCGGGGGTGGTGGAGACCGTCTTGAGGACCCGCGCGAGGTTGTGGTGGGCGCGGGAGACCGGGTACTCGGGGGTGCCGCTCTGCTTGATCATGCGGGCGAACATCATGGAGTGGCGGCACTCGTCCGCGATCTCGGTGAGCGCGTACCGGACATGATTGCTGGTCAGCGACTTGTCGTAGATGTGGCGGACCAGGAGCTGCATGAGGATGATCTCGAACCAGATGCCGAGGGAGCCGAGCGCCGCCGCCTCGTGGCGGGAGAGCTCGATGCGCTGCTCCTCGCCCAGCTTCTTCCACAGCGGGGTGTCGTAGAGGGAGAGCAGCTCGGGCGGCCAGTAGTACTTGCCCTCGATCATGGGGGCGTCCCAGTCGAGTTCCTTGTCGGGGTCGAAGGAGTGCTTGGCCGAGGATTCGAGCAGGCGCTCGGCGGTCTGCTCCCGGTCCTTGAGCAGGCCGAGGGCGTCCCTGAGCGCGGCTCGTTCGGTCACGGTCGTCATGGCTTCGGACACCTCGTCGTCGAGTTACCGGCGGTCACTGCTTATGAGACTGCTTGTCAGCAAGACCGTCAATCCCCCGTGCGCGACTTGTTGACCCCGCGTCTACCAACGTGTGACCCTGCCAACCGTCCGGTCCTGCACGGCAGTACAGGAGACGAGGGGGCGTCAGTGTCGACGCACGAGCTCTACACCAGGGACCCGGGCGAGCCGGTCTGGCAGGTACCCGCCGCCGGCTCCGCCCGCTTCACCTGGGAATACGAGGACGGCCGCGAACGGCTCCTCGCCCTCTACCAGAAGGGCAAGGACAAGCAGTGGGACGGCGGCAAGCGCATCGACTGGGACACCGAGGTGGACCCCTATGATCCGCTCGGCACCCCCGACGAGGCCCTTCCGCTCTACGGCACGCGGCACTGGGACAAGCTCACCGCGAAGGACCGGGGCGAGCTGCGCCGCCACTACACCGCCTGGAACTTCAGCCAGTTCCTGCACGGGGAGCAGGGCGCGATGGTGTGCGCGGCCCGCATCGTGGAGTCCGTACCCGACCTCGACGCCAAGTTCTACTCGGCCACGCAGACCATGGACGAGGCGCGGCACGCGGAGATCTTCGGGCGCTTCCTGCACGAGAAGATCGGGCTGCTGTACCCGGTCAACGACAGCCTCCAGGGGCTGCTGGGCGACACCCTGCGCGACTCCCGCTGGGACATGCCGTACCTGGGCATGCAGGTGCTCATCGAGGGCCTGGCCCTGGCCTCGTTCGGCCTGCTGCGCGATACGACGACGAAGCCGCTGCCCAAGCAGCTCCTGGCGTACGTGATGCAGGACGAGGCCCGGCACGTGGCCTTCGGGCGGATGGCGCTGCGGGACTACTACCGGCAGCTCACGGACGCGGAGCTGCGCGAGCGCGAGGAGTTCGTGATCGAGGGCTGCTACCTGATGCGGGACCGGCTGCTCGGGGTGGAGGTGCTGGAGAACTTCGGCGTCCCGGCGAAGGAGGCGCAGCAGCTCAGCGAACGGTCGGAGTTCCTGCACCTGTTCCGCCGGATGCTGTTCAGCCGGATCGTGCCGTGCGTGAAGGACATCGGGCTGTGGGGGGAACGGCTCCAGCGGGCCTATCTGGACATGGGCGTCTTCCACCTGGGCGATTCCAGCCTGGACCTGCTGATGAGCCAGGACGAGGAGATCGCCGAGACCCTGGACCGCGAACGCTTCGCCGCGGAGGAGGCGGCGCGGGTGGCGGAGGTCGGCTCGGCGATCAGCGAGGGCCGGGGCGGAACCCCCTCGGAGTGACCCGCGTCCTCAGCGCGCCGACAGCGCCGCCTCCATCAGCGCGCCGACAGCGCCGCCTCCATCACCGCGCGGGCGATCGGCGCCGCCGCGCCGTTGCCGCTGATGTCGCCGCGGTCCGCCGACGCGTCCTCCACGACCACCGCCACCGCCACCCGCGGCAGGGCCGCCCCCTCGGCCCTGGCCCAGGCGATGAACCAGGCGTACGGGGTCCCCGCGTTGCCGATGCCGTGCTGCGCGGTGCCGGTCTTGCCGCCGACCACCGCGCCCGGGATCGCCGCGTTCTTCCCCGTCCCGTTCTCCACCACCTTCACCATCAGCTCCTGGAGCCGCAGCGCGGTGGCCGGATTCATCGCCCGCCCGAGGCTGCGCCGGTCCCCCCGCCGGACCGGGGAACCGTCGTCCTGCGTGGTCCGTTCCACCAGGTACGGGGAGCTGACCTCACCGCCGTTGGCGACGGCCGCCGCCACCATCGCCATCTGCAGCGGGGTCGCCTTCGTGTTGAACTGCCCGATCGAGGACAGGGCCAGCTGGTCCTGGCTCATGTCGGTGTCGAAGGTGGACCGCGAGGTCCAGGAGGGCACCCGCGGCCCCTCCGCGTTGAAACCGAAGCGCCGGGCGGCCTCCACCATCCCGCGCAGCCCGACCCGTACGCCGATCTTCGCCATCACCGTGTTGCAGGACCACTGCACCGCCTCCGCCATGGAGGCGTCCTCGCAGCCCGTGGCCGCGTTCGGCAGCAGGGTGCTGGTGCCGGGCAGCGGATAGGGGTCGGGGGTGCGGGTCGGGGCGTCCACATCGGTGATCACGCCCGCGTCCAGGGCGGCCGCCGCCGTCACGATCTTGAAGGTGGAGCCGGGCGGGTAGGTCTCGCGCAGCGCCCGGTTGAGCATGGGCCGCGCCGGGTCGGCGTTCAGCCGCTCCCACGCCGCCTTCACCCGGCTGCCCGTACCGGACAGCTCCGCCGGATCGTAGGAGGGGCTGCTGACCAGCGCGAGGATCCTCCCGGTGGCGGGCTCGACGGCGGCGACCGCGCCGCGCCGGCCGGCCAGCCCGGTGTAGGCGGCGAGCTGCATGCCCGCGCGCACGGTGGTGACGGCGTTCCCGCCGGCGGGGCGGCCGCGGGCGAGCTCGTACCAGAGGGGGAAGACGGAGAGCCCGGGGTCGGTGCCGGAGAGGACAGCGTCCTCGGCGCGCTCCACGAAGCTGGTCCCGTACGTCTGGGAGGAGAAGCCGGTGACGGGGGCGTAGAGCGGGCCGTTGCTGTACGTGCGCTCGTAGCGCAGCAGTTGGCGGCTGTCGCGGGAGCCGGTGACGGGCCGCCCGTCGACCAGGATGTCCCCGCGCGGCTCGGCGTAGCGCTCGATGGCGGGGCGTTTGTTGGCCGGGTTCGCGCCGTAGGAGGCGGACTCCCACACCTGTACGCGCCCCACGTTGACCAGCAGCGCGAGCAGCAGCAGGGCGCAGAACCAGGCGCACCAGCGGATGTAGCGGATCACTCGGGCGCCTCCTGCGCGGGGCGGGGCCTGCGGGCGCTGTCGCTGAGCCGGACCAGCAGGGCGACGATGATCCAGTTGGTGACGACGGAGGAGCCGCCCTGGGCGAGGAAGGGCATGGCCATACCGGTGAGCGGGATCAGGCCGGTGACGCCGCCCGCGATCACGAACACCTGGAGGGCGACGATCGAGGCGAGGCCGGTGGCCAGCAGCCGGCCGAAGGGGTCGCGCAGGTCCAGCCCGGCGCGGAAACCGCGGGCGACGAGGAGTCCGTAGAGGAGCAGGATCGCGGTGAGGCCGACGAGGCCCAGTTCCTCGCCGGCGGTCGCGAGGATGAAGTCCGATTTGGCGGCGAAACCGATCAGGAAGGACTGCCCCTGGCCGAGCCCCGCGCCGAGCAGCCCGCCTGCGCCGAAGGCGAAGAGGGACTGGGCGAGCTGGCCGGGGCCCTCGCCGCGCTCGATGGAGGCGAAAGGATTCAGCCAGTCCTCCACCCGGCCGTGGACATGCGGCTCGAAGGTCCCCACCGCATACGCCCCGACGGCGGCGAGCAGCAGCCCGATCGCGATCCAGCCGATCCGGCCGGTGGCGGTGAACAGCATGATCACGAAGAGCCCGAAGAACAGCAGCGAGGTCCCGAGATCCCGCTCCAGCACCAGCAGACCGACGCTGAGCAGCCAGATCGCGAGGATCGGCCCGAGCACCCGGCCGGGCAGGAGGCGTAACTTCCAGAAGAGCCGGCGGCCCGTGAGGGCGAGCGCGGTGCGGTTCGCCGCGAGGTAGGCGGCGAAGAACACGGCGAGCAGGATCTTCGCGAACTCCCCCGGCTGGAAGGAGAGCCCGGCGAAGCGGATCCAGATGTGCGCGCCGTTGACGGCCGGGAAGAAGACGGGGACGAGCATCAGCGCCAGGGCCGCGGCGACGGAGAGATAGGCGTAGCGCTGGAGCACCCGGTGGTCGCGGAGCAGAGCGACGACAAGGACGAAGAGCAGCACCCCGAGGGCCGACCACAGCAGCTGGTCACCGGCGGTGAGCCGGCCGGGGGTGGTCGCGTCGAGCCGCTGGATGAGCACCAGCCCGAGCCCGTTGAGCAGCACGGCGATGGGAAGCAGCAGCGGATCCGCGTACGGAGCGCCGAACCGGACGGCCAGATGCGCGAGCAGCGCGGCCACCGCGAGCCCGGCGGCGTACCGGTCGGCGGAGCCCGGCACGCGACCGGTGGTGGCGATACCGACATGGAGATGACCGAGGACGGAGATCAGCACGGCCCCGGCCAGCAGCACCAGCTCGATCCCCCGGCGCCGGGGGACACCGGCGGCGGGAGGCGGGGGCGGGGTGGGCTCCGCCACCTTCGCCGTCAGAGCGGTCATACCCCGAAACGTAGCAAGCGAACAGACGCTATGTCCGCTTATGTCATAGTGTGCCGAAGAGTCGTCACAAACGGTCGGAAACGAGGAGCCGAGGCGCATGGGACCCGTGGAATTCATCGTCCTCGCCTTCCCGGAGGAACAACTCCGGGTACCGGCCGTCGAAGCCGTGACGGGCCTGCGCAAGGCCGGGGTGGTCCGCCTGATCGACGGACTCGTGGCCACGAAGACGGCGTCGGGCGAGGTCCTGGCGGCCGAGTTCGACGAGTTCGCCGAACTGCACGGCCTCCTCACCGGCCGGGACGCCGCCCGCCTGATCGGCCCGGAGGACGTCCAGGAGGCAGCGGACCTGCTGGAACGCGGCAGCTGCGCCCTCCTCCTCCTGGTCGAGCACGTCTGGGCCCAGGACGCGGCGATCGCCGTCCGCGCGGCGGGCGGCCACATCGCGGGCTCGGTCCGCATCCCCCCGGACCGCGTCCCGGCGGACCCCCAGGCAGGAGCGGCCTGATGTTCATCCGCCCGATGGGACCGGTCGCCCACACCACCACCCGCCCCCAGGGCCACCCCCTGCTCCGCGGCCTCCTGACCCAAGCCGCAGGAACCACCACGCCGACCACGGCACCCCCGGAGGCACAGCCCCTGGCCCGCGCGGACCCGGACGAGGCCCGTGACGAACCGGACTGGGGCGACTGGTCCGAAGACCCCTGGCCCCAGGACGACACGGAACCCCCCACCCCGGACGAGCCCCCGCACCCGGCCAACCTGGCGGCAGACCTCACCCAACTGTCCAGCCTGGCCCGCGAGGGGCTGCTCACCCCCCACGAATTCACCACGGCCAAACGCCGCCTACTGAACGGCTGACGCCTGCCCCGGCCCGGCCTCTTCCGCGACCCACGCCAGATAGGCGTCGGACCCGCCCTCCACCGGAAGAACGATCCACTCCGGCACGTCATAACTGTGCGCCTGAGCGACCCACACCCCAAGAGCCGGAAGCCGTTCACGGGTCGTCTTGTACGAGACCCGCCACTCCGTGGCCGTCTCGACGGCACCCTTCCACCGGTAGACGGCGGTGAAGGGCGCGTCGATGTGCGCACAGGCCGCAAGCCGCGCCTCCACCGCACCCCGCGCCAACTCACCCGCCAGCTCGGCGCTGTCCACGGTCGTCTGCGCGATCACGATCTCCACCACGGCCACCCTCCCTGCGCCATCACCTCCGCCGGAGCCTACCCAGAGGTCGCCACAGCGGCCCGCAGCCGCTGAGCGGACAGGACCGCGCGGCGATCAGACGCGCCAGCGGCTCCCCCACCCGAGTGACCCCCTCGACCCGCCCGCCCCCTTGGGCGATTTGTCATACCGCGCATGGCAGCATCAGGCGCTCGGAGGAGGCGGAGAAGGAGAAGCAGAAGTAGAAGGAGGCAAAGCTCCCGTGCTGTCACATCGGCTGTTCCGCGTCGCCTGTATCGCCGCCGTGCTGCTCGTCGTCGGCCCGGTGCCGGCTGCCCGGGCCGAGCCCGGGCTGCCCGACGGGGAGAACGTCGGCATGCTCCTCACCCGCCTGCAAGGGCTGTACCAGAAGGCGGAAGAGGCGTCCGAGGCGTACAACGCCACCGAGGTCGCGCTCCAGGCCGGCGCCGCCGAGGAGCGCCGCCGTACCGCCGCCCTCGGGCGGGCCCGTACCGCGCTCGGCTCCGAACGCATCCTCGCCGGCCGGCTGGCCCGCGAGCAGTACCAGGGCGGCCGGGGCGGCCTGTCCCCCCTGGCCCGGATGCTGCTCGCCGGGGACCCGCAGGCCGCCCTGGACCAGCGGCGGCTGGCCGCCCGCGAGGGCGACCGGCGGGCCGCCGCGCTGCGCCGGCTCGCGCGCAGCGCGAAGGAGGCCGACGCCCTCGCCCTCCGCGCCCGCAAGGCCCTGGACACCCAGCAGACCCTGGCCGCGCAGCGGAAGGTCCACGAGAAGGAGGTCTCCTCCCAGCTCAGGCAAGTGGAGCGGCTGCTGTCCGCGCTCACCCCCGAACAGCTCGCCCTGCTCGGCGCACGCGAGGCCGAGGACACCGCCGTGGCGCAGCGCTCGCTGGTCGACTCCGGCCGCCTGCCCACCCGTACGGGCACCCCGACCGCCGCGGGCGGCGAGGCCCTCAGCTTCGCGGCGGCCCAGATCGGCAAGCCGTACGTATGGGGCGCCGAAGGCCCCGGAAGCTTCGACTGCTCGGGCCTGACCTCGCAGGCGTGGGCGCACGCCGGGCGCAGCATCCCGCGTACCAGCCAGGAGCAGTGGGCACGGCTCCCCCGGGTACCGCTGAACCAGCTACGGCCCGGTGACCTGGTGGTCTACTTCCCGAAGGCCACCCACGTGGGCCTGTACGTCGGCGACGGCAAGGTCATCCAGGCGCCGCGCCCCGGAGCGGTGGTCAAGGTCTCGCCCCTCGCGGCGAACCCCCTGCTGGGGGCGGTACGGCCGGACCCGAACGGAACCCCCCTCACGGAGTTCACCCCGCCCCACCTGCCGGAGCCCAAAGCCCCGGCGACAACCCCGGCGGACACCGACGACCACACCGACGACCACACCGGCTACTCCGCCGAGGAAGCCCCCGCGGCCACCTCCGCCAGGTACTCCCCCGCATCCTCCGGATCATAGAAGTACCCGTCGAAATCAGCCGGGTTGTCGAACCCGTTCGCAAACCGGTCCGCCACCGGCTGGAGCTGCCCCGCCGCCCCGATCAGGTTCAGCACATGCTCCGGCGGCACCCCCAGCATCGCGTTCGTCCACTGGGTCACCGGCTTGCCGGTGGTGAACCAGAACTTCTCGAACGTCGCCCGCATCCACGCCTCGTCGAACGGCTTGTCGCCGTGCATCAGGATCGACGACAGGTACGAGGCGGCGCACTTCGCGGCGGAGTTCGAGCCCTGCCCCGTGATCGGGTCGTTCGCCACGACCACGTCCGCGACGCCCAGCACCAGCCCGCCCCCCGGAAGCCGCCCGACGGGGTTGCGGACCACCGGGGCGTAGCGCCCGGCGAGCGTGCCGCCCGCGTCCGTCAGCTCGACCTTCGTCGCCCGCGCGTACTCCCACGGGGTGTACGTCTCCATCAGCCCCAGCGTCAGCGCCAGATGCTCGGCGGGATCCTTCACGCCCCGGAAGACGTCCACCGGACCGCCCGGCAGTCCCTCCCAGAACAGGATGTCGGCCCGCCCCGACGTGGTGAGCGTCGGCATGACGAACAGCTCGCCCACGCCCGGCACCAGATTGCAGCGGACCGCCTCCGTCCCCGGGTGCTCGGGGCGCGGTCCGAGACCGTGCACGTACGAGACGGCGAGCGCGCGCTGCGGGGTCTCGTACGGGGAACGCGCCGCGTCCCGCCCGAACATCGACACCAGCTCGCCCTTGCCCGCCGCGACGAGCACCAGGTCGTAGGCGCGGGAGAAGTAGTCGAGATCGGCCACGGACGCGCCGTGGATGACGAGCTGCCCGCCGCGCTGCGCGAAGGCGTCCAGCCAGCCGGCCATCTTCACCCGCTGGTCCACGGACTGGGCGTACCCCTTGAGCCGGCCCAGCCAGTCGACGGCCCGGGAGCCGTCGGGGCCCGCGACGGAGACGCCCAGGCCCTCGGTCCTCGGGGCCTGCTGCTCCCAGAAGTTGATGCCGAGGTCGCGCTCGTGCTGGAGCGCGGTGTCGAACATGACCTGCGTGGACATGACCCGGCCGGAGCGGATCTCGTCCGCCGTCCGGTTGGACACGAGGGTGACCTCGTAGCCCTTGCCCTGGAGCCCGAGCGCGAGCTGGAGGCCGGACTGGCCGGCTCCGACGACAAGTATCCTGCGCATCCGCTCAGGTCCTCTCTTCCGGAGTGCTGTCGAGGGCGTGGCCCACCAGCGCCAGCAGGGATTCGATCACCGTACGGCGGTCGCGCGCGTCCATGATCACCACGGGTACGTGGGGCGGCACGCTCAGCGCCTCGCGCACGTCCTCCGGCTCGTAGGACTGCGAGCCCTCGAAGTGGTTGACGGCGACGGCGTACGGCAGCCCCGCGCTCTCGAAGTAGTCGAGGGCGGGGAAGCAGTCGCGCAGCCGGCGGGTGTCGGCCATGACCAGCCCGCCGATGGCGCCGCGTACGAGGTCGTCCCACATGAACCAGAAGCGCTCCTGGCCCGGGGTCCCGTACACGTACAGGACGAGGTCGTCGTCGAGGGTGACGCGGCCGAAGTCCATGGCGACGGTGGTGGTGGCCTTGTCCGGGGTGCCGGAGAGGTCGTCGGTGGGGACGCTGGCCTGGGTCATCACCGCCTCGGTGCGCAGCGGCGTGATCTCGGAGACGGAGGAGACGAAGGTGGTCTTCCCGACGCCGAAGCCGCCCGCGACCAGCACCTTGACGGCGACGGGCGCGCGGGAGCGGTCGTACTGCCAGGGCTGGACGGGCTCGTCGTCGACCAGGGGCATGTCAGAGACGGCGAAGACCACCGAGCACCCTTTCCAGCAGCGCGCGTTCGGGCCGGCCGGGCCCGTGGCCCGTGCCGTAGACGCGGATCCGGCCCTGGTCCGCGAGGTCGCTGACGAGGACGCGGACCACGCCCAGCGGCAGCTTGAGCAGTGCGGCGATCTCGGCGATCGTGCGCATGCGGCGGCAGACCTCGACGATGGCGGGCATCTCGGGCATGCGGTCGGGCTTCTGCGGCGCGGACGCCTTGGTGTCCAGGGCGGCCACGAAGGTCTCGACCTGGAGGACCTCGGTGAAGCGGGTCCGGCCGCCCGTCAGGGAGTACGGGCGGACGCGGGCCGGGCGGCGGTCGGCGCCGCGTATCGGGAGGCGGTCGGAGGCCGGACTCCTCACGGGGTGTTCTCCATCGACTGGCGCAGCTCGCTGCGGACTTCGGGGGTCAGGACGTGGCCGGCCCGGCCGACGAACAGGGCCATGTGGTAGGCGACGACGCTCATGTCGCAGTCGGGCGCGGCGTGCACGCCCAGCAGGGAGCCGTCGCTGATGGCCATGACGAAGACGCTGCCGTTCTCCATGGCCACCATGGTCTGCTTGACGGCGCCGGTCTCCATGAGGGCGGCGGCCCCGGTGGTGAGGCTGCCGAGGCCGGAGACGATGGTGGCGAGGTCGGCGGAGGCGCCGCGCGGGCCCTTCGTCCGCGCGCCCGTCTCCGCCGTGGCCCGGGGGTCGCCCGCTCCGGGGTCGGAGGACAGGAGCAGCAGCCCGTCCGAGGAGACGACGGCGACGGAGTTGACGCCGGGCACCTCCTCGACCAGGTCGGTCAGCAGCCACTGCAGGTTGCGGGCCTGGGTGCTCAGTCCGTACGTACTGGGCGCGGTCATGTGCGTGCCTCCTGTGCGCTGTCCCCCTGGTCGGTCTTGCTCTGTGCCTGCCGCTGGTCCTCGGCGAACTCGGCGGCGGCGACGCGCCGTCCGTCCTGGGCTCCCTGGTAGAAGCCCCCGAGGCGGCGCCGCAGTTCCTCGGCGTCGACCCGGCGCGGCGGCTGCGGCCGTACGGCCTCGGCGCGGGGGGCCACCGCGCGCGGGGTCCGCTTGGGCAGTCCCTTTTCGGTCACGGCCTGCCCGCCCTGCCGGGGCACCCGGTTCCCGTCGCCCCGCTCCCGCCCGGCCTCGGGCACGACGGGCGGCCCGTCGTACCCCCGCGCGTGCTCGGCCTCGGCCCCGTGCGGCGACACGTCGGCCCGCCGCGCGGGATCGGCCTGCGGCGCGGGGTGCCGTACGTCGGCTCCGCGCGCGGGGTCCGCCTGCGGCGCGGGGTGCCGTACGTCGGCTCCGCGCGCGGGGTCCGCCTGCGGTGCGGGGTGCCGTACGTCCGCCCCGTGGGCGGGGTCAGCCTGCGGTGCGGGGTGCCGTACGTCCGCCCCGTGGGCGGGGTCAGCCTGCGGCGCGGGGTGCCGTACGTCGGCCACGCCTGCGGGACCGGCCTGCGGCCCCGGGTGCTGCACGGGGGCCGCCTCCGGCGCGGGCGGCGGTACGTCGGCCGGGCGCGCGGGGGCCTCCTCCTCGGCGGCGGCCGCGACGAACACCTGCTCGGCGGGCGGCAGCGGGGCGTCGGGGACCACCCGGGCGAGCAGTTCCTCGGCGGGGCCCGCAGCCGTGGCCACGGGCTCCTCCGGAGCCGGGGCCGCTCCCGCGGGCAGGTCGAAGTCCGGGCCCATGGCCAGGTCGGCCGCCGGGGCCGCGCCCATGGCCCGGTCCGGGCTCGGGCCCGAAGCCGCGTCCGCGGCCGGATCGGCGTCAGGTTCAGTGCCCGCGTCCGCGGCGGCGGCCCGCTCCGGGGTCGCGCCCGGGACGACACCCAGGTCCGAGTCCCGGCCCACGCCCGGGGCCGCCTCCGGGGCGAGGCCCGGCTCCGACGCCAGCGCCGCACCCGAGGCCGTCCCCGGGGCAAGGTCGGGCTCCGCCGCACGGGTCGCGCCCGAAGGCACCTCAGGAGCGAAGCCCGGCTCCGGTGCCAGGTCCGCACCCGAGGCCGTCCCCGGGGCAAGGCCCGGCTCCGCCGCCAGGGCCGCGCCCGAAGCCGTCTCCGGGGCGAGGCCCGGCTCCGGAGCAGGGGCCGCGACCGGCTCCGCCGGAAGGGCCGTCTCCGGGGCAGCGGCGGGCTGTGCCTCCGCGGGGGCCGGGGCCGCGTGGGCACCCCGGGCTCGCTTCGGCAGGGTGTTCTCGTTGGCCTCCGCTATGACGCCCGGCAGGTGGAGCCACGGGGCGCCCGGGGTGGAGAAGGTGTGGACCGGGGAGGCCGGCGGGGTGGTGGGGAGGAGGGCCGCGGGGACGACCACCAGGGCCTCCGTACCGCCGTGGCGGCCGCCGCGCAGCTCGGCCGTGACGCCGTGCCGGGCAGCGAGGCGCCCGGCCACGTACAGGCCGAGCCCGAGCCCGTGCTCGGCCTCCGGTTCCTCGTCGTACGCCTCCGGCGTGGCCAGCCGCTCGTTCAGCGCCTGCAGCCGGTCCCCGGCGACCCCGATGCCCTCGTCCACGACGGAGATCACCACGTCACCCGAGTCCAGCGTCCAGCCGGACACCTTCACCTTGACCTCGGGCGGCGAGAACGTCGTCGCGTTCTCCAGCAGCTCGGCGAGCACGTGCGAGATGTCGTCGGCGGCGTGCCCCGCGACCTGCGTGTACGCGGGCAGCGCCGTGAGGTCCACCCGCTCGTAGCGCTCGATCTCGCTGACCGCGGCCCGCATCACGTCGACCAGCGCCACCGGCAGGCCCTGCCCGTGCCCGTGCTCCTGCCCGGCCAGCACCAGCAGGTTCTCGTTGTGGCGGCGCATCACCGTCGCGAGGTGGTCCAGCTTGAACAGCGTGGCCAGCCGGTCCGGGTCCTGTTCCCGGGACTCCAGCTCCTCGATGACCGTGAGCTGGCGCTCCACCAGGCCCAGCGTGCGCAGTGAGAGCGAGACGGAGGTGGTCGACATGATGCGCCGCTGCTCCTCCAGCCCCGCCCGCAGCGCGGTCAGTTCCTCCTCCAGCACCTCGCGCCCGGAGTTCAGCGCCTCGTTGCGGCCGATGAGGCGGCGCCGGTCGGCGTCGAGCCCGGCGATCCGGGTGTGCAGGGAGACGGTCTGGTCGCGTACGGCGTTGAGGTGCCGCACGACCTCGGCGAACTCGTCGTTCCGCCCGGTGAACCGCACCGGTTCGACGGAGCCCTCCGGCGTGGCGAGCCGTTCGGACCCGCGGCGCAGCACCGACAGCGGCCGGGTGAGCGAGCGCGCGACGGCGGTCGAGAAGCCGACGGCGACGAGGAAGAGCAGGCCGAGTACGCCGACCAGGATCTCCAGCCGGGTCACGTCGTCGTCGCGCAGGGTCGCGAAGGCGGTGGCGCGCTGCCCGGCCAGCGTGGACTCGACCGTCCGCATCCGGTCGATGCGCGCGGTGAGCGCGGCGCCGACGGCGGCCGGGTCGGTCTTGCGGTCGGCGGTGGTCAGCGTGGGCCGGTCGGTGAGCCGCTTGAGGTAGTCGTCGGCGGTCTTGACCTCGGGGCCGGTGACGGTGGCGGTGAGGGTCTGGCGTACGTCGGGCCGCGAGACCCGCGTGAAGTCGTCGAGGGCGGCCTGCTCGCGTACGCGCGACCGCTGGGCGGCGGTGGTGAGTTCGTCCACGGCGGCGGAGCCGGGGGCCACGTCCCCGCGGGGGACGGACAGCGCGGCGAGCAGCAGTCCGCGGGTGGCCGACGCCTGGTCCACGGCCTGGCCGAGCGGGGCCAGCGGACGGGTGGTGGCGAGGGCGGCCTCCGCGCGCGGCGGGGTGAGTTCGGCGAGCCGGGCGGCGGGGGCGAGGAGTTCGGTGATGAGGCCGGTGTACGCCTGGTGCGCGGCGAGGGCGGTGCCCTTGCCGCCGACGGCCTCGGTGCGGACGGCCGGGATGCGGCCGAGGACGGCGCCGAGGGATTCCTCTACGTCGAGTGCGGCCTCGCGGGTCTGCCGGTCGGTGCGGCCGATGCGCTCGTCGAGGGTCGCGCCGGCGCCCGCGGGGCGGCCCTTGGCGATGTGCTCGACCACGGCGTCGCGTTCGTCGGCGAGGACGTGGGTGAGGGTGAGGATCTGCCGGTTCTGGTCCGCGAGGCTGACCAGCCGCTGGGAGTCGTTCAGTTCCCTGGCGGCGGTGACGACGGCGGGGGTGCCGGCCGCGAGGACGGTGAGCCCTGCGACGGCTACGCCGACGACCAGCCGGCTGCGCACGCGGACGCGGCGTCCTGCGGGGGCCGGGCCTTCGGCGGCGGTGCCGTTCTTCCGAGACCGCTTCTTCTGCACCGGTGCTCGCAATCCTGTACGTGTGCTTGTGCTCGTCTACTCGTGTGGCCGAGGTAACGGCCGGTCAACAAGTAAACGCCCCCTGCCCCCTCGTACCGCCTCAGACCTTTGCAGCGTGTTGGGAAGACAGCCGCACATCGCCCACCCGGCCACTCGAACGAGTGAACATCACGGATGAGTTGGCCACCAACTCGGACACCCTGCCCCGGGCGGGCTCCCTGGACAGGTGGTTGAAAGATCGCCGGAGCCTTTGGCAGTATGCCCGCCCACATCGCCCGGCCCGCACCCGCGGCCGGCCGGCACCGACACCCCCTCCTGGTACGGACCAAGCCCGCTCCGGAGACCGTCACGCGGCAGAATGTCCGTATGCGCATCGACCTCGCCTCGGCGCCCGGGAATCGGGAACGCCCCAATGAGGACTGGTTGTCGGCGTCGCTCCCCACCTCAGGCGGCGGCGTCCTGGTCGCCCTGGACGGGGTCACTCCGCCGGGCGGCGGGGACGGGTGCGTGCACGGCGTGCCGTGGTTCACGGCCCGGCTCGGCGGCCGATTGACCGAACTGTCCGGATCGCGGCGGGACATGCCGCTGGCCCGGATCCTGGCCGAGTCCGTCCGCGCCACGGCCGACGCCCATCGCGGCACCTGTGACCTTTCTCACGTACGCACGCCCCAGGCGACGGTGGTCGTCGTCCGCTGGGACGAGGCGTACGTGGAGCACCTCGTGCTCTCGGACTCCGTCCTGCTCCTCCAGGCCCCCGGGGGCGCGGTGACGGCGGTGCTCGACGACCGGCTGGACCGGATCCCGCGGGAGGTGCTGCGCTCGACGGCGGCCACGGACGCCCTGCGCAACGCGGAGGGCGGCTTCTTCACGGCGGCCGCCGATCCGGCGGTGGCGGCACGGGCGCTGACGGGGCGTACGCCGCGCGAGCGGGTCCGGGCGGTGGCCGCGCTCACGGACGGCGCGAGCCGGTGGACGGACACCTTCGGGGAGGGCGACTGGGCGGACTGCCTGGCGGTCCTCCGCAAGGAGGGCGCGGAGGCCCTGATCGCCCGTGTCCGCGCCCTGGAGTCCGATCCCGCGCGCCCGCCGGGCCGCCACAAACGCCACGACGACGCGTCGGCGGCGTACGCGGAGCTCTGAGGGGGCGGGCCGTCGCGGCTCTCCCCTACTCGGCCCCCGCGTTCAGCTGGTGCAGCAGGCGGGCCAGTTCGGCCACCTCGCCGCGGTCCCAGCCCGCCAGCTTGCGCATGTACTGCTCGCGCCGGGCGCCCCGGACGCGCAGGAAGCGTTCGCGGCCCTCGTCCGTCAGGCCGACCAGGAAGGCCCGGCCGTCGGCGGGATCCGGCTCGCGGGCCACCAGGCCCAGGACCTCCAGGGCCCGCAGCTGCCGGCTCATGGTGGCCTTGCCGACCCCGAAGTAGGCGGCGAGGTCGGTGGCCCGCTGCCGGCCCGCCGCCTCCAGCCGTACGAGGAGTCCGTACGCGGCGGGCTCCAGCTCGGGGTGGAGCTCGCGGGCCATCTCGCCGGAGGAGGCGCGGGCCCGCCGGAGGAAGACGGACAGCTCCCGCTCCAGGGCAAGGAACTCCTGGTCTTCGCTCCCGTGCACGTCCTGCTCCTTCTCCGGTGGTCCGGCTGACCGGTACTCCGGTTTTCTGGTCTCTTCCGCTGTGGGCACCCCCGGCAGAGGGGGCGGAGGCCAGTATTTCGCAGCGGGTGCGCCGACGGCCCGGGGCCCCGCCGGAGCGGGGACCCGGGCCGTGCGGCGGGCCTTGGGGGGGTCGTGCGGTGGGCCTTGAGCGGGCCGTGCGGTGGGCCTTGAGCGGGCCGTCGGGCGGGCCGTCAGGCGGCGGCGCCCACCGGCTGCTCCGCCCGCGCCAGGGCCAGTTCCAGCACCTGCCGCACATCCGTCACCGGGTGCACCTCCAGCCCCTCCAGCACCTCGGCCGGGACATCGTCGAGGTCGGCCTCGTTCCGCTTCGGGATGATCACGGTGGTCAGCCCGGCCCGGTGCGCGGCCAGCAGCTTCTGCTTGACCCCGCCGATCGGCAGGACCCGCCCGGTCAGCGAGACCTCACCGGTCATCGCCACATCCGTGCGCACCTGCCGCCCCGAGAGCAGGGAGGCGAGCGCGGTGGTCATGGTGATGCCCGCGCTCGGGCCGTCCTTCGGCACCGCGCCGGCCGGGAAGTGGATGTGCACGCCCCGGTCCTTGAGGTCGGCCACGGGCAGCTCCAGTTCGGCCCCGTGGGAGCGCAGGAAGCTCAGGGCGATCTGCGCCGACTCCTTCATCACGTCGCCGAGCTGCCCGGTCAGGGTCAGTCCGGCCGCGCCCGTCTCCGGATCGGCGAGCGACGCCTCCACGAACAGCACGTCACCTCCGGCGCCGGTCACGGCGAGGCCGGTGGCCACGCCGGGCACCGCGGTGCGCCGCTCGGCCGGGTCCTGGGCGGACTCGGGCACGTGGTGCGGGCGGCCGATGAGCCCGCGCAGCTCCCCGGCCCCGATGCGCAGGGGCAGTTCCCGTTCGCCCAACTCGTGCTGCGCGGCGACCTTGCGCAGCAGCCGGGCGAGGGAGCGCTCTAGGGTGCGCACGCCCGCCTCGCGGGTGTACTCCCCCGCCAGCTTGCGCAGGGCGTCCTCCTCCAGCGTGACCTCGTCGGCGGCGAGGCCCGCGCGCTCCAGCTGGCGCGGCAGCAGGTGGTCGCGGGCGATGACCACCTTCTCGTCCTCGGTGTAGCCGTCGAGGCGGACGAGCTCCATCCGGTCGGCCAGGGCCTCCGGGATGGCCTCCAGGACGTTGGCGGTGGCCAGGAACACCACATCGCTCAGGTCCAGTTCCACTTCCAGGTAGTGGTCCCGGAAGGTGTGGTTCTGCGCCGGGTCGAGGACTTCGAGCAGGGCCGCGGCGGGGTCGCCGCGGAAGTCGGAGCCGACCTTGTCGATCTCGTCGAGCAGGACCACCGGGTTCATCGACCCGGCCTCCTTGATCGCCCGGACGATCCGGCCGGGCAGGGCGCCGACGTAGGTGCGGCGGTGGCCGCGCACCTCGGCCTCGTCGCGGACGCCGCCGAGGGCGACGCGGACGAACTTGCGGCCCATGGCGTGCGCCACCGACTCCCCGAGGGAGGTCTTGCCGACACCGGGCGGCCCGACGAGGGCGAGCACGGCCCCGCCGCGGCGGCCGCCGATGACGCCCATGCCGCGCTCGCCGCGCCGCTTGCGGACGGCGAGGTACTCGGTGATGCGGTCCTTGACGTCGCTCAGACCGGCGTGCTCGGCGTCGAGCACGGCCCGGGCGCCGCGGATGTCGTAGGCGTCCTCGGTGCGCTCGTTCCAGGGCAGTTCGAGGACGGTGTCGAGCCAGGTGCGGATCCAGGAGCCCTCGGGGCTCTGGTCGCTGGCCCGCTCCAGCTTCTCGACCTCCTTGAGGGCGGCCTCCCGCACCTTCTCCGGCAGGTCGGCGGCCTCGACGCGGGCCCGGTAGTCGTCGGACTCCTCGCCCTCCTTCTCGCCGTTCAGCTCGCGCAGTTCCTTGCGTACGGCGTCCAGCTGGCGGCGCAGCAGGAACTCGCGCTGCTGCTTGTCCACGCCGTCCTGCACGTCCTTGGCGATGGACTCGGCCACGTCCTGCTCGGCCAGGTGCTCGCCGAGCCACTGGACGGCGAGGCGGAGGCGGGCGACCGGGTCGGCGGTCTCCAGCAGCTCGACCTTCTGGGCGACCGTGAGGAAGGGCGAGTAGCCGGAGTTGTCGGCGAGGGCGGAGACGCCCTCGATCTGCTGGACCCGGTCCACGACCTGCCAGGCGCCGCGCTTCTTGAGCCAGCTGGTGGCGAGGGCCTTGTACTCCTTGACCAGCTCGGTGACGGCCCCGGGCAGCGGCTCGGGGTCCTTCTCGTCGACGGTCTCCCCCTCGACCCAGAGCGCGGCCCCGGGCCCGGTGGTCCCGGCGCCGATACGGACGCGGCCGCGGCCGCGGATCAGCGCGCCGGGGTCGCCGTCGGAGAGCCGCCCGACCTGCTCGACGGTGCCGAGCACGCCGGTGGCGGCGTAGGTCCCGTCGACGCGCGGTACGAGCAGCACCCGCGGCTTCCCGCTGCCGGCGGCGGCCTGAGCGGCCTCGACGGCGGCCCGGACCTCGGCGTCGGAGAGGTCCAGCGGCACGACCATGCCCGGCAGCACGACCTCGTCGTCGAGCGGCAGTACGGGCAGGGTGAGCGTTTCGGGCGTCGAAGCCATGATCTTCCCTCCGGCAGTGAAGTTGAGCTATGCCGACTCAATGCACATGCGCCCCCCAATGTTCCCCACACCCCGTTCGCCGGGGGCGAACAGAGGGTGAGGCTCTGCGGTGCGGTGGCTCAGTCCTGGCCGGAGGCCACCGGGCGCGCGGAGGGGAGGCCCCATTCGCTCCAGGAGCCGTCGTAGACCGCGAGGTCGTCGTAGCCGGCGAGTTCGGCGCCGAGGGCGAGGACGCAGGCCGTGACGCCGGAGCCGCAGCTGAGGAGCAGGCGGCGCCGGTCGCCGGCCGCGGTGCGGAAGGCCGTACGGAGTGCGGGGGCGGGGAGCATGCGGCCGTCGGGGGACAGCAGCTCCCCGAAGGGCAGGTTCACCGCGCCCGGCATTTGGCCCGCGCGCAGGCCCGGCCGGGGCTCCGGGGCGGTACCGGCGAAGCGGTCGCGGGTGCGGGCGTCGACGACGGCGGCGGCCGGGTCGGTGAGGGCGGCGGCGACGGTGGCGGCGTCGGCGAACAGGCCGGGGCGCGGCCGGGCGGTGAAGGACCCACGGGGTCCGTCGTAGCCCGGCCCCGCGTCCTCGACGGGCAGCCCGGCGGCGATCCAGGCGGGCAGCCCGCCGTCGAGCACGGCGACCCGCTCGAAGCCCATCGCACGCAGCATCCAGAGGGCACGCGGGGCGGAGTACACCCCGGCGCCGTCATAGACGACGACGGTGTCGCTGTCGCGGACGCCGCGAGCGCGCATCGCGTCGGTGAACGGCGCGGGCCCCGGCATGGTGTGCGGATGGGGCGCGTCGTGGTCGGAAAGCGCCCCGTCCAGATCGAACGCCCGCGCCCCGGGAATCCGCCGCCCGGCCCCTCGCTGAGCGCCGACGGACGCATCCATCACCACCAGCCCAGCCACCCCCAACCGCCCCGCGAGCCACTCCACCCCGACAAGCGGCCCCGGCAACGCCCCAGGAACGACGGACGAGTCCATGCAACACCTCCGAAAAGCCCGGCGGACGGTCCGGCCCGCCGCCCGGACGACGCGATCACCCCATCCTCCAGCGCGCGCGAGCGGGGCCGACGGCGGGGGGCGGGCGTACGCGGGGGTGGGCGTGCGGCATCTCGACAGCCCGCGCCGCGACCGCGCCGGGCGGGACGGGGCGTCTCGCGGGCGACGGGGGCGCGGCGGCCCGCCGGGCGGGTGTCGTGATCGCCCCGGCGTCGGGCGCCGAGCAGCCGGGGTGGGCGTGAACGGGGCTGGGCGGCACCAGCGGCGGGTGCGGGTGCCGATCGGGCGGGTGAGGGCGGGCACGGGCGGGCGCCGCGCGGCACCGCTGGAGGGCAAGCCGCGCCCGGCGGGCGGCGCGTCCGGGGCGACGGGCGCGGCTGACCTCGGGCCGACCTCAGCGGGGGCAGGTGCCGGGGTGGGCGTAGAGGGCGATCCGGGCGCCGCGGACGTCGGTGATCGAGCAGCGTTCGAAGTGGGTGGCGAGCAGTTCGCGCTTGATCGCTTCCCGGGGGTACGGGTCCAGCGGCTGGTCGGCCGGGTCCAGGAGGGCGATCACGCGGGGTGCGGCGAGCAGGGCGGCGCGGATGCGTTCGGGGGGCAGTTCGGTGCCCTGGAGGCTGTGCGAGGCCGCCGGGCTCCCGGACAGGGCCGCGTCGTGCAGGTCGGCGTAGGTGCCCGGGGAGGACAGCAGCCATTCGCGCCGGCGGGAGGGCATGAACACCACCGCGTCCCCCGGCCGTGCGTACTCGCGTACCGCCGCCGCCACCGCGAGCACGTCGTCCTTACGACTCTCGGCCGTCCGCAGCCACACCGACCAGACGCCGACCCCCGCGACAAGGACAGCCCCCGCGAGACCCCACACCCACGGCCGCCGAACGCGAGTCTCCGGATGCCCCCTTCCCTGCGCCTGCCCGACCCAGGCCCCTACAAGCCGGACCAACATGAGCGGGACCGCCACACGCCGCCCCCCGGCGGCCAGGACCCCTACGAGCCGCATTCCGACGCCCTGCGCCACCCCGAGCCGGGCCCCCGCCGACCCAGCCCCTGCGGGCTCGGCCTCCCCGAGATCGCCCCCCGTGAGCCCGGTCGTCCCGAACTGAGCCCCCGCAGGCCGGTCCGACGCGGGCCGGGCCTCCTCTGGCTGATCCGCCTCGGGCCGGCCCAACCCAACCCCTGCGGGCGTAGTCCCGGCAGGCTGCGCCTCCCCGAGCCCACCCCCCGCGAGCCCCACTGACGCGAACTGAGCCCCCGCAGGCCGGTCCGACGCGGGCCGGGCCTCCGCTGGCTGTGCCCTCCCGATCCGGGCCGCCGCAGGCTTGGTCCCCGCTCCCTGCGCCGCCCCGAGCCGCCTCCCGGCGGCCAGGACCCCCGCAGGCGGGTCCGACGCATGCCGGGCCCCCTCGGCCGGGACTCCCGCTCGCTGGGCTTCCGCCAGCCGACTCCCCTGAGGCAGGCCCGACGCGGGCTGAGCCCCCGCGGGCTGGCCCGCGCCGAGCCTGACCCCCTCCGGCGGGTCCGACGCAGGCGGGTCCGACGCGGGCCGGGCTCCCTCGGCCGGGTCTCCCGCTGTCTGAGCCCCCGCAGGCGGGTCCGACACCGCCAGGACCCCCGCGGGCGGACCCCCCGCGGGCTGGCCCGCGGAGCAGACCCCCGCCAGCCGCACCCCCGCCAGCAGGGTCCAGCCCGTCAGGGCGTACAGCACGTAGCGGTCCACGTACCAGGGGTTCGCCAGGGAGATCGTCATCAGGAGGCCCGGCGGGAGGAGCGTCAAGGGGAGGGCTACGCCGACCAGGGTCCGGGGCGCGCCCCGGGACAGGAGGAGGGCCGTGGTGGCCAGCAGGCCGTACGCCGTCCAGTCCTGCCAGCTCGGTCTGCCCAGCCAGCCGAGCTGGTCGTGCGCCTGGCGGAGGCTGAGCACCGCCAGGGGCAGGATGAGGAGCGCCACCACCGCCGCGCTCCGGCGCCACGCGCGCGAGTGCCGCGACGGGAAGGCGTGGGCCAGCAGGGCCAGGGCCGCGAACTCGTGCAGCCAGCAGCCCAGCACGAGCACAGCCGTGTACGCCGCCCACCGCTCGCGCAGCATCAGGTACGTCGCCCACACCACCGCCGCCGCGACCAGCGCGTACGAGCGCCCCTCCTGGGCGTACATCTGCACCGGCGGCAGCACCGCGTACACGCACCCGGAGGCCAGTGCCGCCCGCTCTCCGCACAGCCGGTGCGCCACGGCGGCCACCCCGGCCGCCGCGAGGGCGGTGGCGGCGACGGAGGGCAGCCGCAGCGCCCACAGGCCGCCGTCCCACAGCTGGAACACCCCGTGCATGAGCAGGTAGTACAGGCCGTGCACGGCGTCGACCCGGCCCAGCAGTTCCGCGATCCCGCCCAGCGGCCGGTGGGCGACCTGCCAGGTGACGGACTCGTCGCGCCACATGCTGCCGCCGCGCTCCAGGCCCCACAGGCCCAGCAGCACGGCGAGCAGCGGCGGCGCCAGGCGCCAGGCGATGCGGCTGATGGCGGCCTCCGGGAGCTGTCGGAACGGGTGCGCGGACTCCATACTCGGGGGTGGACCCGGTCGGCTGCGGAGGTGGGTGTGCGCGCGTTCGGAACGGTGGTGGCGGCGGTGCTGGGCGCGGCGGTCCTCGCGGGTTGCGGACCCTCGGATTCCGCGACGCCGGACGCGGCACCACCGAGGCCGTCGTCCACGCAGCCGGCCACCACCAGCACCACCAGTACCACCACCACGAGCCCCGCCCCCGCCGACAGCCTCCTCCGCCTCACCCGTACCGGCGGCTTCGCGGGCCGGACGCACACGCTCCAGGTCCAGCAGGACGGCTCCTGGACCCTCCTGGACGCCGACGCGCGGCCGGAACGCACCGGCCGCCTCACCGAGCCGGAGCTGGCCGCCCTGCGCACGGCCCTCCGCGAGGCGGACTTCGCGCGGCTGCCGCGGACCACGACGGGCGGCCCGACGATCTACGACGGCTTCGCCTACACCTTCGTCCACGCGGGCCACGAGGTGGCGAGCGACGACGGCTCCCTGCCGCCGGCCCTGGCCAAGGTCCTCGCCGCCCTGCCGCCCCTCACCGCCTGACCCGCGACCACAGGCCCGCGACCACAGGCCAGCGACCAAAGGCCAGCGACCACCCGCCCGCGACCACCGTCACCCCCCGCCCGAATGTGCCGAACGCCACCCCCGGCGCCCCGGGTCCCCCCGTACGGTCACGGACCGGCCCCCGGGGCTCACACCGCGTACGCCACACACCCCTCAGCGACCCCGTACGGACCCGGTACAAGCCGTTCCATTTGCGCCGCTCCAGCGCATATGCCGTGTCCCAACCCCACGTAGCCGCAGGCGGGAGCCTCCTCTACGCTGCACCCCAGTCAGCGGGATCTTCAGGGGCGGACATGGAACAGACACACACCACCCACCACGGCGCCGCGGCGACGCCCGGCGCCCAGCGGCGTGTGCTCGTCGTCGAGGACGACCGCACCATCGCCGAGGCCATCGCGGCCCGCCTGCGCGCCGAGGGCTTCCAGGTGCAGACGGCCGGCGACGGCCCCGCCGCCGTGGCCGCGGCCGAGAGCTGGCTGCCCGAGCTGCTGGTCCTGGACGTCATGCTGCCGGGCTTCGACGGGCTGGAGGTCTGCCGCCGGGTCCAGGCGCAGCGCCCCGTCCCGGTCCTGATGCTCACCGCGCGCGACGACGAGACCGACATGCTGGTCGGGCTGGGCGTGGGCGCGGACGACTACATGACGAAGCCGTTCTCGATGCGCGAGCTGGCCGCCCGGGTGCACGTCCTGCTGCGGCGGGTGGAGCGCGCGACGATCGCCGCGCACACCCCGCGCGGGGCCACCCTGCGCCTGGGCGACCTGGAGATCGACCACGCGCAGCGCCGGGTGCGGGTGCAGGCCGAGGACGTGCACCTGACGCCGACCGAGTTCGACCTGCTGGTGTGCCTGGCCGGGACCCCGCGGGCGGTGCTCTCGCGGGAGCAGCTGCTGGCGGAGGTGTGGGACTGGGCCGACGCCTCCGGGACCCGTACGGTCGACAGCCACATCAAGGCCCTGCGGCGCAAGATCGGGGCGGAGCGGATCCGTACGGTCCATGGCGTCGGGTACGCCCTGGAGACCCCGGCCCAGCCGTGACCGGCGCGCCGACGGGGCCGCGCCAGCGGCCTCCGGGAGGGCTGCGGCCCTTCTCGCCCTTCTCGATCAAGACCAAGCTCGGCACGCTCGTGGTGGTCTCGGTGTTCATCACCACGGGCCTGCTGCTGGTGGCCCTGCGCACCGACACCGAGCTGCGCTTCATCACGGTCTTCTCGGTGATCGCCTCGATGCTGATCACCCAGTTCGTGGCGCACGGCCTGACGGCCCCGCTGGACGACATGACCCGGGTGGCGCGGGCGATATCGCACGGGGACTACACGCGGCGGGTCCGGGGCGCCGGGCGCCGCGACGAGCTGGGCGACCTGGCCTCCACCATCAATCTGATGGCGGACGACCTGGAGGCGGTGGACCGCCACCGCAAGGAGCTCGTCGCGAACGTCTCGCACGAGCTGCGCACGCCGATCGCCGGGCTGCGGGCGGTGCTGGAGAACGTGGTCGACGGGGTCTCGGCCGCCGATCCGGAGACCATGCGGACGATGCTCAAGCAGACCGAGCGCCTGGGCCGGCTGGTGGAGACCCTGCTGGACCTGTCCCGGGTGGACAACGGGGTGGTGCCGCTCAAGGCCCGCCGCTTCGAGGTGTGGCCGTACCTGTCGGGCGTACTCAAGGAATCGCGGCTGGCCGCGGCCGGGCGGCCGGGGCTGCTCTCGGGCTCGGGCGGGCACACCCGCAACGACGTGCACCTGCACCTGGACGTCTTCCCGCCCGAGCTGTGCGCGTACGCGGACGCCGAGCGGCTGCACCAGGTCGTCGCAAATCTGATCGACAACGCGGTCAAGCACAGCCCTCCGCACGGCCGGGTCACCGTCCGGGCGCGGGCCGGCGAGGCGGCCGGCAGCCTGGTGCTGGAGGTACGGGACGAGGGTCCGGGCATCCCGGAGGCGGAGCGGCACCGGGTCTTCGAGCGCTTCAACCGGGGCAGCGCGCGCAGCGGCGACGGGGGCACCGGTCTGGGGCTGGCGATCGCCCGCTGGGCGGTGGAACTGCACGGCGGCCGGATCGGAGTGGCCGAATCGTCACGGGGCTGCCGCATCCTCGTCACGCTTCCGGGCAGCTCGTAGGCGTGATGTTGACGTAGGGTTCGACGGGGAAGGACATGATCTCGGCCACACGTACCCGAGGTCAGTCAGGGGTGCGGAGCCAGGGGGCCGCAACCTCGCTGCCGCCTACCCGAACCACACGTGTTTCCCGCCATTCCTGGTGGCGAAACCCGCCGTTCGATGTGACCTGCACGACGGATCTCCCGCCCGGTCTGCATCTCACCGTCCAGGAGGCGTAGCCTTTATCCCCGCTGTCCATACCTTGTGAAGCGGAAGAGGGCGGTTGCCGCCGTGTCGCCACAGTCCCCCAGTAACCAGAGCACCACGACCGAAGCAGCAGAGGGCGGGAAGAACCCTGCCTCAGGCTTCGGCGCGAATGAGTGGCTCGTCGACGAGATCTACCAGCAGTACCTCCAGGACCCGCATTCGGTCGACCGGGCCTGGTGGGACTTCTTCGCCGACTACAAGCCGGGGGGCGCCGCCGCTCCGGTGACGTCGGCCGGTCCCGATCAGTCCACGCCGACGGACGGCGCCTCCGCACAGGCCGCCCCCACCGTCGCCCGGACCCCGCAGGTCGCCGACGCCGCCACGGGGGCGGCGGACGCCGCGCCCGCGCGCCCCGCGACGGCGGCCACTCCGCCTGTGTCAGCTCCTGCCCCTGCTCCTGCCATCCCCTCTGGTGCCCCTGCTGTGACTGTCACCTCCCAGGCCCCGGCCGCCGCACCGGCCGCGCCCGCCCCCTCCCCCGCCGCCGGCCAGAAGGCCGCGCCCGCCACCGAGGCCCCCGCGGGCCCCGAGCTGGTGACGCTCCGCGGCCCCGCGGCCGCCGTGGCGAAGAACATGAACGCCTCCCTCGACGTCCCGACGGCCACGTCCGTCCGCGCCGTCCCGGTGAAGCTCCTGTTCGACAACCGCATCGTCATCAACAACCACCTCAAGCGCGCCCGGGGCGGGAAGATCTCCTTCACGCACCTGATCGGCTACGCGATGGTGCAGGCGATCAAGGCCATGCCGTCGATGAACTACTCCTTCGCGGAGAAGGACGGCAAGCCGACCCTGGTCAAGCCCGAGCACGTGAACTTCGGCCTCGCCATCGACCTGGTGAAGGCCAACGGAGACCGCCAGCTCGTCGTCGCCGGCATCAAGAAGGCCGAGACGCTGAACTTCTTCGAGTTCTGGCAGGCGTACGAGGACATCGTCCGCCGCGCCCGCGTCGGCAAGCTGACGATGGACGACTTCACCGGCGTCACCGTCTCCCTGACCAACCCCGGCGGCCTCGGCACCGTGCACTCCGTGCCGCGCCTGATGCCCGGACAGTCGGTCATCATGGGCGTCGGCTCCATGGACTACCCCGCCGAGTTCCAGGGCACCTCGCAGGACACCCTGAACAAGCTGGGCATCTCCAAGGTCATGACCCTGACCTCGACCTACGACCACCGGGTCATCCAGGGCGCCGCCTCCGGCGAGTTCCTGCGCATCGTCGCGAACCTGCTCCTCGGCGAGAACGGCTTCTACGACTCCGTCTTCGAGTCGCTGCGCATCCCGTACGAGCCGGTCCGCTGGAACCGCGACATCGACGCCAGCCACGACGACGACGTCACCAAGGCCGCCCGCGTCTTCGAGCTGATCCACTCCTACCGGGTCCGCGGCCACGTCATGGCCGACACCGACCCGCTGGAGTACAAGCAGCGCAAGCACCCCGACCTCGACATCACCGAGCACGGCCTCACCCTGTGGGACCTGGAGCGCGAGTTCGCGGTCGGCGGCTTCTCCGGCAAGTCGATGATGAAGCTGCGCGACATCCTCGGCGTGCTGCGCGACTCGTACTGCCGCACCACCGGCGTCGAGTTCATGCACATCCAGGACCCGAAGCAGCGCCGCTGGATCCAGGACCGCATCGAGCGCCCGCACACCAAGCCGGAGCGCGAGGAGCAGCTGCGCATCCTGCGCCGCCTGAACGCCGCCGAGGCGTTCGAGACCTTCCTGCAGACGAAGTACGTCGGCCAGAAGCGCTTCTCCCTGGAGGGCGGCGAGTCCGTCATCCCGCTGCTCGACGCCGTCATCGACTCGGCCGCCGAGGCCCGCCTCGAAGAGGTCGTCATCGGCATGGCCCACCGCGGCCGCCTGAACGTGCTCGCGAACATCGTCGGCAAGTCGTACGCGCAGATCTTCCGCGAGTTCGAGGGCAACCTCGACCCGAAGTCCATGCACGGCTCCGGCGACGTCAAGTACCACCTGGGCGCCGAGGGCACCTTCACCGGCCTGGACGGCGAGCAGATCAAGGTCTCGCTCGTCGCGAACCCCTCCCACCTGGAGGCGGTCGACCCGGTCCTGGAGGGTGTCGCACGCGCCAAGCAGGACGTCATCAACAAGGGCGGTACGGACTTCACGGTCCTGCCCCTCGCCCTCCACGGCGACGCGGCCTTCGCCGGCCAGGGCGTCGTCGCCGAGACCCTGAACATGTCGCAGCTGCGCGGCTACCGCACCGGCGGCACCGTGCACGTGGTCATCAACAACCAGGTCGGCTTCACCGCCGCCCCGGAGTCCTCGCGTTCCTCCATGTACGCGACCGACGTGGCCCGCATGATCGAGGCGCCGATCTTCCACGTGAACGGCGACGACCCGGAGGCCGTGGTGCGTGTGGCGCGCCTCGCCTTCGAGTTCCGCCAGGCGTTCAACAAGGACGTGGTCATCGACCTCATCTGCTACCGCCGCCGCGGCCACAACGAGTCCGACAACCCGGCGTTCACCCAGCCGCTGATGTACGACCTGATCGACAAGAAGCGCTCGGTGCGCAAGCTGTACACCGAGTCCCTGATCGGCCGTGGCGACATCACCCTGGAAGAGGCCGAGCAGGCGCTCCAGGACTTCCAGGGCCAGCTGGAGAAGGTCTTCGCGGAGGTCCGCGAGGCCGCCACGCAGCCCCCGGCCTCCGCGCCGCTGCCGACCCCGCAGGCCGACTTCCCCGTCGCCGTCAACACGGCGATCTCCCAGGACGTCGTCAAGCGGATCGCCGAGTCCCAGGTCACCATCCCCGAGGGCGTCACCGTCCACCCGCGTCTGCTGCCGCAGCTCCAGCGCCGCGCCGCGATGATCGACGACGGCACCATCGACTGGGGCATGGGCGAGACCCTGGCCTTCGGCTCGCTGCTGATGGAGGGCACCCCGGTCCGGCTGTCCGGCCAGGACTCCCGCCGCGGCACCTTCGGCCAGCGCCACGCGGTCCTCATCGACCGCGAGACGGGCGAGGACTACACGCCGCTGCTGTACCTGTCGGACGACCAGGCCCGCTACAACGTCTACGACTCGCTGCTCTCCGAGTACGCGGCCATGGGCTTCGAGTACGGCTACTCCCTGGCCCGTCCGGACGCGCTGGTCCTCTGGGAGGCCCAGTTCGGTGACTTCGTCAACGGCGCGCAGACCGTCGTCGACGAGTTCATCTCCTCGGCCGAGCAGAAGTGGGGCCAGACCTCCGGCGTCACCCTGCTCCTCCCGCACGGCTACGAGGGCCAGGGCCCGGACCACTCGTCCGCCCGCCCGGAGCGCTTCCTCCAGATGTGCGCGCAGGACAACATGACGGTGGCCATGCCCACCCTGCCGTCGAACTACTTCCACCTGCTGCGCTGGCAGGTCCACAACCCGCACCACAAGCCGCTCATCGTCTTCACCCCGAAGTCGATGCTGCGTCTGAAGGCGGCGGCGTCGAAGGCGGAGGAGTTCACGAGCGGTTCCTTCCGCCCGGTCATCGGTGACAGCACGGTGGACGCGAACGCGGTCCGCAAGGTCGTCTTCTGCGCGGGCAAGGTCTACTACGACCTGGAGGCGGAGCGCGAGAAGCGCGGCATCACCGACACCGCCATCATCCGCATCGAGCGCCTGTACCCGCTCGCGGGTGCGGAGATCCAGGCGGAGATCGCCAAGTTCCCGAACGCGGCCAAGTACATCTGGGCGCAGGAGGAGCCGGCGAACCAGGGCGCGTGGCCGTTCATCGCCCTGAACCTGATCGACCACCTCGACCTGGCGGTCGGCGCGGACGTCCCGGCGGGCGAACGCCTCCGCCGCATCTCCCGCCCCCACGGCTCGTCCCCGGCGGTAGGCTCGGCCAAGCGCCACCAGGCCGAACAGCAACTCCTCCTGAACGAGGTCTTCGAGGCATAGCCCTCGGCAGCCCCGCTCGACCCGGATGGCCCGGCCCCTTGGGGCCGGGCCATCCGGCGTTGGCGGCTCGCGGCCGCCGCCTGAGCGACCTGAACCCATGCCTGCCGCGCAGACCAGCCCCAGCCCACCCGCAGTCGCCGCCTGGCAGTGGCACGTAGCGATCCGGGGCGCTTCGGGCTCCGCCCTCCCGAAGCCGCCCTGTCAGGCTCTGAGTTCCGCATGCCGGTAGCCAGGCCGCTCCAACCGCCGCAGGCGCTCACTCGACTGCCCGCATCGGCTTCCTTCCCGGCGCAGCCGGCCCGCGCCTCGGGGCGGTGGGCAGGCACCGGATGCGGGTGGTGGGGCCGAGGGGGTGAGGGCGCCGGATGCGCGGGAAGCCGTACCGCGGCCCCCTCGCCGCAGCCCCCGCGCGCGTAGCCCCCGTACCGCCCCCACCCCCTACGGCTGTGGCTCGAAGTCCCAGTACGGCCTTGCCCGTTGCTTCGCCGACAACGTGTGTACGTGTGGCGCGCCCAGGGTGCGGGTCAGGCCACGGATGCCCGCTTCCTCGTGTTCCGACGCCTCCGTGTCCTCGCGGACCGAGCGGAGGTCCGCCGCCAGGGCGATCTGGGCGCTCAGCGTCATCGGGTGGTCCGGGCCCAGGACCTGTTCCGCCGTGCGCAGGGTGTCGCGGCTGAGGGTGAGGGCGTCCTCCAGGCGGCCCGTGATGTTGCGGTGGCCCGTGGCGTTGAGGGCGCAGCCCAGGGTCCAGGGGTGGCGGCTGCCCAGCGCTCCGCGCATGCCGACGAGAGCCTGCTCCGCGAGGGAGAGGCCCTCGGCGCGTTCGCCCTGGGCGCGCAGGACCAGGCCCAGGTTGCCGACGGTGCCGATGCTGTACGGGTGGGCGAGGCCGAGCTGGGACTGGTAGCCGCGGACGACATCCTCGGAGATGCGGCGGGCCTCGCCGATGTCCCCGTACTCCCTGAGGTACGTGGCGTAGTCCGAGGCGACCATCAGCGTCCACGGGTAGTCCACCCCGAAGACCCGCGTGGCGCGCTCCCACACCGTCCGCAGCCGCAGCCCCGCCCCGGGGATGTCGCCGGAGCGGCGCAGGCACAGGCCGAGGTTGTGCTCGGCGCGCAGGGTCTGGGGGTGGCCGAGCCCGAGGACCTGGGTGTTGAGCTTGACGCCCTGCTCCTGCCGGGTCTGGGCCTCCCGGTAGCGGCCCATGAGCCGCAGGCCCATGGCGCAGGCGATGCCGGAGGCGAGGGTGGAGATGTGCTGGGGCATCAGGACGCGTTCGCGGCGGCGCAGGGTGTCGAGGTCGAGGTCGTAGGCGTCCTGGTAGCGGCCGAGGAGGCGGTAGGTGGCGGCGAGGTTGTTCTGGGCGTCGAGGGTGGTGGAGTCGTCCTCGCCGAGGAGTTCGCGGTAGGTGGCCAGGCAGTGTTCGAAGATCTCCCGGGCCGGTTCGAACTGCGCGATGCACAGCAGTACGCCGCCGTAGGCGCTCCGGGCGCGCAGGCTCTCCAGGTCCTGGTCGCCGCGCTCCCCGGTGAGGCGGTCGGCCACGGTCCGGGTGAGGGCCTCGGCGCGGCGGAAGAGGCCCAGGTTGCGCAGGGAGTTGCCGTACTGGTAGCTCAGCTCGCGCACCTTGGGGTGGTCCTCCCCGAGGCTGGCCCGCCAGATCCGGTCGGTCTCCTCGCAGAGCCGCAGGCAGGTGCGGTACTCCCCGGCGAGGATGAGGTAACGCAGGCAGTGCAGCAGGAAGTTCTGGATGCGCGGGTTGCCGCTGGTGATGACCCCGGAGGTGGTGAGGTGCGGGACGAGTTCGGCGTAGCGGGGCCAGAGCCGGGAGTCGGCGGGCCGGCCGGGGTCGGCGGCGGCGAGGACCTGGCGGACGGCGCGGGCGAGGGGTTCGGCCTCCTCCTCGGAGAGGTTGTCGCGGACGATGCCGTGGACCATGCGGTGCAGTTGTACGGTTTCCAGCCCGCCCCCTCCCTCCTCCACGGCGAGGTCGGAGTACTCCAGGCGGACGACGGAGAACTGCACGAGCTTGTTGAGGGCGCCGTTCCACCGGATCTGGTCGTTGATGAGGCCGGCGAGCTGTTCGGGCACGTCGTCGGCGGGGAATTCGCGCAGCAGCCGCAGCGGGACGGGGCCGGGTGCGAAGAAGACGAACAGGCGCAGCAGGGCGAGGGCGTCGGGGAAGTTCTCCCGGACGTTGTTGAGCAGTATGGCGAGGGCCGTGGGGAAGGGCAGCGGGTAGTCCTCGGAGACGGTGACGGCCCCGTGGGAGTCCATGCGGCGCTGGAGCAGGGCGAGGTAGTCCCCGACGGGCAGGGGTGAGTCCGCGAGCCAGCCGGCGGTCTGGTCGAGGGCGAGCGGGTAGTCCTCCAGCGCCTCCGCGAGCTGGTCGGCCTCGTGGGCGGTGAGGCGCAGGGCGCGGCGGCGGATGAAGGTGATCGATTCGGGGCGGGCGTAGAGGGGGACCTCGACGAGGCTGGTGTGCCGGGCGGCCCATTCGCGGTTGCGGGAGGTGATGATGACGTCGCCGGCGCCGCCGGAGGGCAGCAGGTCGATGAGGTCGTCGGGGTTGTCGCAGCCGTCGAAGACCATGAGCCAGCGGCCGTACGGGGTGCCGCGGCGCAGCGCTTCGAGCACGGCCCGGATCTGCTCGCCGTAGCTGCCGGCGCCGCGGGGCAGGCCGAGGGCGGGGGCGAGGTCCGCGAGGCGTTCGCGGAGGGTGGGGCGGTCCTCGGCGGGGACCCACCAGACGACGTCGTACTCGGAGGCGAAGCGGTAGGCGTACTCGGTGGCGACCTGGGTCTTGCCGACGCCGGAGAGGCCGAGGAGGGTGACGGTGGAGGCGCCGGGCGGGGCATCGGCCAGGGCGTGGCGCAGGGTGCCGATGACGTCGTTGCGGCCGGTGAAGCGCGGGTTCCGGCGGGGTACGCGGCCCCAGATCTCGGGCGGGTCGTTGGGGAAGCGGGGGCCGCGGCGGCCGGTCTCGGTGCCGACGCGGTCGGTGGGCAGGTCCAGGCGGCGCAGGACGCGGTATTCGGCCTCGTAGGCGTCCAGGCCCCACAGGTCCGTCTTCTCCAGGGCGGCGACGGCGCTGGGCAGCGGGGCGTCGGTGAGGCAGACGGCGGCGAAGCGGCCGGGGTGGTCGTCGGTGACGGTGCGCAGGGAGGCGTTCCACTCCTCGTCGGTGTGGGTGCCGGCGGAGAAGTAGCGCTCGCTGAGGACGAGGAGGACGCGGCTGCCGGAGCGGGCGAGGTCGTCGAGGGCCGGGGTGAGGCCGGGGCTGTTCTGCGGGTCCCAGCGCTGGAGGGTGACGCGGTGGCCGTGCTCTTCGAGCCGGTGCGCGATCCAGACGGCCCAGGGGCGGTTGAAGCCGGCGAAGCTGATGACAAAACGCTGGGGCTGCTGAGGCTGCTGGCCCTGCTGGCTCGGCTGGCCCTGCTGCGTCTGGAGGTTCTGGTGGGGCAGTTGCGGCTGCTGGGCCGCCGCGTCGCGCTCCTGCCGGCTACCGGTGCTCATGCGGCCGTCTCCCTGGGCTGCGGGCGGTGGACGGGCTTGAAAAGGTACCGCAGCGGACGGTCCGTCAGACCTGTGCGAACGGGGCGAGTTCGGGGTGCTTCTCGCACCATGCGCGGCGCTCCCGGTCGACCGTCAGCCGGGCCGCGGTGTGCTGGTCGCCGGGCGGCGGGAGCTCGTCCATCGCCCGCTCGGCGGCGGCCATGGCATCCGTGAACTCCCGTCCTACGGAGGTCAGTCGCTCGTGGTGGCGCAGCGCGGGCAGCACCGCCGCGACCTGGGCGCGGATCCGGGCGTGCTGCGCCCAGGCGCCGCGGGCCCCGTAGAGGGCGGCGCGCTGCCAGTAGCCGGCGAGGGCCAGGTGGGCGTAGGTGCCGTGGAGGAGCCCTTCGAGGGGGCGCGGGTCGCTGCGCCAGGGGGCCCAGTGGCGGGGTGTGCGGTCGGCGGTGTGCAGGGTGAGGACGTCGGAGAGGGCGGTGAGCTTGCCGTGCTGGACCTCGTGGACGAGGGTGGCGGCCAACGCGGGCGGGGCCTGGGTGCGGGCCAGTACGGAGCCCGCGGCGGCCGGGAGGGTGGCGCCGTGGGAGCGGGAGGCGCCGCCGAGGGGGACGACGGAGCGCAGGAGTTGCAGGGTCTCCTCGGCCCGGACGGTGTCGTAGCGCTGGAGCAGGGTGAGGGCGCCGGACCACTGGGTGTCCCAGCGCTTGTGGCCCTTCGGGGTGAGGCGGCGGGCGGGCCGCAGCGGGGCCGGTCGGGCCGGGCCGGGCGCCCGGTAGGGGTCGAGGTCGTCGAGGGCGGTGCGGCCGCCGGGCAGGGTGTGCAGCGGGACGGTGGCGGGGTCGTCGGGGTCCCAGGAGCGTTCGGTGAGGGCGAGCGGGCCGGGGCGGTCCGGGCGCAGCAGCCCGAGGGTGGGCAGGACGAGCCGGCCGTGGAGGGGGCGCAGGGTGTGGCGGAAGGTGATCCCGGCGCGCAGGGCGGCGGCCGCGGCGAGGGCGCCGAGGTGGGCGAGGTCGGCGGGCGGGCCGTAGGGGGCGTGCAGGCGGCGCAGGGTCTCCTCGGCCCAGACCCCGGTGGCGGGGTAGTGCAGGACGTCGCGCACGGCGCCGGGGTCGTGCCGCTCGGCCTCCTCCAGGAGGGCCCAGTGGTCGGCGGTCTCGCCGGAGCGGCCGCCGGGGGCGGCGTCGAGGACGGCGCGCAGCAGGACGAGGCGTTTGGAGCGGCGTACGTCGCGCACCAGGCGGGTGCCGTCGGCGCAGGGCTCGGTGGAGGCGAGGGCGCGCAGGGTGCGGCTGGGGACGGTGAAGGCGGTGAGGGCGGGGCTCATGAGGCGGCCGCCGGGGGGAGGACGGGGGCGACCGGGGCCGCAGGCAGCACCTCGGCGGGGCCGACCGGGGCCGGGACCGGGACCGCGCCGGCCGGCTGGCCGCCGCCGGGGGTCGGGGTGGCCGCGACGCCGCCGGTGGTGGCAGCAGCAGCGGTGGCCGCGCGCGGCACCGCGGCGGACGGGGCCGCGGTGGCAGCGGCGCCGGCGGCGCCAGCGGCGCCGGTGGCCGCGCGGCGCACCGCCGCGGCGATGTGCCGGATCAGGGCCTGGAGGTCGGCGCAGTACACGGACGGCTGCCGGAAGCCCTCCCCGGCGCGGTAGCGGTGCGGGTAGTGCCCGCCGCCGCACACCTCCACGAGCGCGCAGCCGCGGCAGACGGGCGCGAGGGCGTCCCGGCCCAGCTGGCGGGCGGCGAAGCCGGGGTGGTCGAGGAGCTGGTCGAAGCTGTGGGTGTCGAGGGCCATGCCGGTGGCGGCGGCCCCCTCGTACGCGGATTTCAGCGAATCGGCCTGTTCGATGGAGCCGTCGGTCTCGATGACGGCGGTGGCGGCGGGCGCGAGCCCGAGGGTCTCGGTGGTGGCGGGCAGGCCGAGCAGCAGGGCGATGATCTCCTCGAAGAGCCGGATGCGGGTGCGGCGTACGCCGTCGTGCCACCAGCGCTCGAAGACGGCCAGGAGCCAGTCGGCGTACGGGGTCCGGCCCGGGTGGTGGCCGGGCGGCGGGGCGCTCCAGTGGCCGAGCGGCAGCAGCAGCCCGAGGGAGGGCGGGTCGAAGGCGAGCAGGGACTCGTACGTCTCCACGGGATCCTGCGCGAGGTCGACGACGCACAGCACCCCGGCGTAGCTGTCCGGGTGCCGGGCCAGCAGCCGCAGCCCGCGCGCGGCGGCGCCGAAGCCGGGGCGGCCGGCGTGGTCGACGCGGCGGGTGTTGTGCGCGGGCAGCCCCCCGTCGAGGCTGACGCCGACCCGGATCCCGGCGGCGGCCAGCGCGGCGAGGCGGCCGCGGGTGAGCAGGGTGCCGTTGGTCTGGACGGTGGCGGTGAGCCGCGTACGGGGCGAGGCGGCGGCCAGCGCCTCCCGCACGGCCCGGACGGGCGCGGCGAGGGCCGCGGGCGCGGTGAGCAGCGGCTCGCCGCCGTGCAGCACCAGGTCGACCCGGGGCAGGTCGTGCGCGGCGGCATGCTCGGCGATCCGCCGCGCGGCCCGCGCGGCGGTGGCGGCGGTCATGACGACGGGCTGCTCCCGCCACCCCTGGTCGGCCATGGCGTAGACGTAGCAATAGGTGCAGGCGAGATTGCACCGGCTCCGCGTCTTGAGCACGAACTGCCGGATGGGCCAGGCCGCATGCCCGTGTGCCCGCGCCGCCTCCACATCGAGCCGCGCGTAGGGCCAGGGCGCCCAGTACGCGTGCGCACCGCCCTGCGGGCCCGGCGGCGAGGCGGCAGGAGGAGGGTGGCCGGGCAGGTCCGGGGAGGGGGTTGTGATGGGTCGATTCATCGCCGTGCTCCCTCCCCGGTGTCGCCGGGGCGACCCGGTGGACGAAGCATCCCTGCCCCCGGCTCCGGGGCCGCTAACGGCGGAAAGTGGTCAACCGGGACAGCCGGGTTCGGCCGGGCCGGGGGCCGAGGGGGAAGCGGTCAGGTGGTGCTGGAGTCGAAGGCGTTCAGGATTTCCGCCGGGTGGGTCACCCGTTCCACCAGGCCCTCGATCACCTCGGCCAGGACGGGATGGTCGATCCCGCGCAGGGCGGCCAGGTCCAGGCCGGAGAGGTCGGGGAGCTGTCCGGAGCAGGCCGGGGCGGCCGCCTCCACGTCCTGACGTTTGGTCACCATGTGCCGCCGCTCCCCCAGTCGCGTCGCATTCCGGACGGTCCACTGCCCACCCCTCCGCTTCCCTCCGCCCGGTCCGGGGAAACGGCCGGTCCGCGGAAACGGCCCTCACCGCCCCGTCTCCAGGGCCCGTACCCGTGCGCGCAGCGCCTCCGATCGGCCGTCCGGGTCCGTACCGATGCGTTTCCACAGCTGGAGCGCCGACCGGTACTCCTCCAGGGCGGCGCGCGGCCGTGCCAGCCGTTCCAGGACCGCCCCGCGCGCCTCCTGCACGCGGGCCGCCAGCCGCAGCGCGGTGTCCTCCCGGCCGGGGACCCCGTCGTGCTCGTCGCGGCCCTCGTGGTCGTCGCGGCCCTCCCGGTCGGCCTCCAGGGCGGCCCGCCAGGCCAGCCGGTAGGACTCGGCGGCCCGGTCCAGGCGGTCCGCGGCCCGCGTGTGCCCGTGGATCTCCTGCTGGACCTCCGCGTGGTCGCGCCAGGCGCGGGCCCGCTCCAGCGGGCTCCGGCTGTGCCGGACGGCCAGTTCCAGGAGGTGTTCGGCCTCCCGGAGGTCCACCGCGTCACCCTCGTACGCGTACCGCAGGCGCAGCCCGGCCGCCAGCCGTACGAGGCGGTGCGCGGACCCGGGGTCGGACTGCGGGACCGCCGCCCGGCTCTCGCGCAGGATCCGCACGGCCGCCCCGGTGAACCGCCGCCCGCCCGCGCCGCGCGCCCGCTCCAGCAGTACGTCGCCCCACTCGGGCAGCAGCTCCGCGAAGGCGTCCCCGTCGCGCGGCAGCAGCCGGCGCGCCCGCCCGTACGCCTCGGCGGCGTCCTCCAGCGCGGCCGGATCGGCGTCGCGGGCCCACCGCGCGCGGTGGGTGCGGCCCAGGCAGAGCAGGGCCGCCACGCGCAGCTCCGGGTCGCCGCCGGTCTCCGCGAGGGAGGCGTCGAGGTGCCGGGCGGCCTCCTCCAGCCGCCCGGGCAGGTGCCGCAGGGCGTCGGCGAGCTCCATCCGGACCCGGGCGGCGACGGCCGCACCCCCGCCGGCCACACCCCCGCCGGCGACACCCCCGCCGGCCGAGCCCCGGCCGGCCCCGCCGAGCACCCGGGCCGAAGCCCCGGCCCCCGCACCCGCCCTCGGCACCGCCACCGCCAGCACCGCCGCCAGCCGCCCCGCCGCCTGCTCCGCCAGCGCGGCCCGCTCCCCCGGCTCCGGCGTGCGGGGCAGCAGGGCCAGCAGGACGCGCCCCAGCGCCAGCTCCACCTCCGGATGCGCCGGGGGATCCCCCTCCGCCCCCGCCAGCGGTTCCAGCGCCGCGCGGGCCTCCCGCAGCGCCCCCGGGTCCTCGCGCAGGGCGGCCAGCCGGATCAGGGTCTCGGCCCGCCGCACCGCGCAGTCCCGCAGCAGCTCCGGCACGGCCCCGGCCGCCGCGCCCGCCGCCGCGAACTCCCGCCCGGCGGCGGCCAGCAGCTCCGGATCCGGCCCCGAGGCCAGCGCCCGCTCGTACAGCACCCGGCCGCGCACGGCCGTCGCCGGGGCGGTGCGCAGCCCGGACACCGCCCGCTCCGCCTCCGCGAGCAGTTCCGGTTCCCGCCGGGCCGTCCACAGCCGCAGCAGGGCCCCCGCCAGCTCCGTCTCGGCCTCCTCCGGCGGATCGCCCGGCTCCGCCGGGGCGGTGACGGCCCGCCGCAGTACGGCCACGGCCTCGTGCAGGGCGCGGGCCCCCGCGTCGCCGTCCGCGTCGGCGTCGGCGAGCCGGTCGCGGGCCGCGCGCACCGCCCCGGCGCGGGCGAGGGCGGGGGGCGTGGCGGCCACCCGGGGTGCGGGGGCCTCGTGGGGCATCCCGGGCAGGTAGCGCCGTACGACGGTGGCCGAAACCTGTGCGAAGGCCCGCGGGAGCCGCCCCTCGGGTGTCCGGTCCGCGTCGTCCCCGGGCCCGGTGGCCGGTTCCCGCGCCGCGGGCCTCCCGGTCAGCTGGGCGACGGCGAGCGCGGGGAAGTTCCGTACGCCCGCCCCGAAATGGGCCCGTACGTACTCCGAGCAGTGCTTGAGCACCAGCGCGGCCTCGTCCCGCCCCAGCGGCCCCAGCAGCACCTCCCGCACCCCGGGCACGAACTCGTACCAGTGCCCCGGCCCCTCCGCGCAGCGCCGCAGCAGCCCGCTGAGCAGCACCTCCGCCAGGTCCGAGGGCTCCGAGTCGGGCAGCATCGTGCGCTGCACCAGCCGCATCACGGGCAGCGTCAGCGGCGCCGCCGACAGGTACACGGCGAGCTGTACGGCACGGGGCGCGGCCGAGGACCGGAAGCGCGCCACCAGCTCCCGCGGCGGCCGCACGGCGCGCGGCGGCGGCAGCGGCGCGGCCGGGTGGTCGGGCCGTACGCGCCCCACCTCGGCCGGGACCGGCCCGGTGCCCAGCCCGGCGACGAGCCGGGCCCAGGTGCCGAGGGCGGTCGGGCTGGGCGGCAGCACGGGCACGGCCAGTCCCCCGGCGGCCCGGCCGGGCGGCGGGGGCCGGTCGGGCCGGAAGCGCAGCCGCTGCCCGCCGCCGTCGGGCCGGGCCAGGGTGCCGCGTTCGGTGGGCAGCCAGCTGCGGCTCCACAGCCGCTGCGGGAGCGGCTGGACCACCATGCACGGGGTGCACTCGGCCCAGCGGTGCAGCAGCCGCTGGGCGGTGCCCTCGCGCCACAGCGGTCCGGCGCAGTCGGAGACGACCATGGTCAGGGCCCGGCCGGTGGGGTCGCGCAGCTGGTCCCCGGAGCGCATCCCGGCGGCGGGCAGCGGCCCGCGCCCGAGGGCGGCGGTGCCGTCGGCGCGGCGGTGCAGATAGTGCACCTGGACATCACGGAAGGCGCCCAACCGCTCGCACACGGACCGCAGTTCCTCGAACATGTCCTGCCAGACGGCCATGGAGGGCGAGGCGTCCATCACCAGCCGTACGGTCGCCTCGCGCCGGCTGTCCGGCCGGAGCACCGGGACCACCAGGCCGAGGGCGCGGGCGCTGGCCTCGGCGGTGGCGGCCTCGTCGATCACCAGCCGTACGGGCGGGGCCGGCGGGCGGTGCCGCTGGAGGGCGCGCAGGGCCCGCTGGATGTCGAGGATGCGGGGCAGCGCGGCCGCGCCGGGCACCCGTACGGGCACTCCGTACTCCTCCGGCACCAGCGGCGGGGCGTCCTCGACGGGGCCGTCGGGGTGGTGTTCCCCGGGCGCGTAGAGCCGTACGGGATCCTCCTCCTGCGCCTCCCCCCGTACAGGCTCCACGGGATCCGCCGCGGGCTCCCCGGCCTCCTCCCCGGGGGCGGGCTCCGGGCCGGACGGCGCGGGCGTGCCGCCCGGGCGGCGGATGTGGCCGGCGAGCCAGAGGGCGTCGGCCAGCTCCTCGGCGGAGGGGTCGAGCCCGGCACCGCGCAGCAGCACGGCGAGATCACGCACGCCGACGGCGGGCGGCGGCGTGGCGGGACCGGCGGGCGGCTCGGCGGGACCGGGGGGCGGCGGCGTGGCGGGATCGGGCACGGCCGGTCACCTCGGACGGTCGAGGCGCTGGATGAGCAGGTCCGCCAGGTCCTCCCGGTTCGGCGGCGAGGCGTGGTGCGTGAGGTACACGGCGTTGAGCAGCTGGTCGGCGGCGAGCAGCTCGGACTGGGAGCGGCTCAGGAACTCCCGGATCAGGTCGGCGCCGAGCCGGGCCGCCTCCTCGCCGAGATGGGCGCGGACCATGGTGGCGAGGCGTTTCTCGCCGGGCTGGCCCAGCCGCAGCTGGATGCAGCGGCGCAGCAGGGCGGCGGGGAAGTCCCGCTCGCCGTTACTGGTCAGGACGATGAAGGGGAAGGCGCGGCAGCGGATCCGGCCGCCGCGGACGGTCACCTTGGTGCCGTCGTCGGTGAGCACCTGCACCTCGGGCTCGGTGTCGGCGACGCGCTCCAGCTCGGGGAGGGTGAACTCCCCCTCCTCCAGGACGTTCAGCAGGTCGTTGGGGAGGTCGATGTCGCTCTTGTCGAGCTCGTCGACGAGGAGGACGCGCGGGCGGGCGGCGGGCAGCAGGGCGGTGCCGAGCGGGCCGAGCCGGATGTACTTCCCGATGCCGGGCATCCCGCCGGGGCCTCCGGCCGGCCCTCCTTCGGGCCCTCCTCCGGGCCCTCCTCCGGACCCTCCGCCGGGCCCTTCCGCGGGCCGTCCGCCCGCCGCTCCCCCGGCTGCGAGCTGTACGTCCTGGAGCCGCGCCAGGGCGTCGTAGCGGTACAGCCCGTCCTGGAGCACGGTCCGCGAGACCACCGGCCAGCGCAGCACCCGGCCGAGCTTGAGCTCGTGGGCCACGGAGTGCGCGAGGGTGGACTTGCCCGTGCCCGGGAAGCCGGTGACGAGCAGCGGCCGGCGCAGGTACAGCGCGGCGTTGACGGCCTCCAGCTCCTCCGGCTCCGGCCGGTGCACGGCGGCGGCCTGCCGGTGCGCGCCGAGCCGCCGGGCCACATTGCCCTCGGCGGCGGCGCCGGCCCCGCCGGGCGCGGTCACGGGCCCGCCGTCGAAGTCCCGCCAGGGCGGGGGGTCGGGCAGGCCGTCGATGCCGTCGTGGGGTTCTCCGGCCCCGCGGTAGATCAGCCATTCGTCGTTCATGGTGCGTGCTCCCTCCCTCGCGTCCGCCGGCCCGGCCGGCCGGCGTCCCCCGGATCGCGCCTCACCGCCCGTCAGTGGTTCACAGGTCCCCGTGCAGCGGTTCGACATCCGGCAGCGGGCGTGCCGGGTCCTCCCACACCAGGCCGGTCCCGGCGGCCCAGTAGGCGTCCGGGTCCGCCCCGTACGCCCGGCCGCGCAGGGTCTGGAAGCGCACCGGCAGCACCTCCGCCCGCCCCGCGTCGGCCAGTTCCTCGCGCAGCCCGCGGTGGAAGGGCGCGCAGGAGCCCCCGGGTTCGGGGGGCCTGCGGGTCACCGCCACCCCGTAGCCGGCGTCCCGTACGGCGTGCAGGGCGCCCAGCGTCGGCTCCTGGTCGGCCGCCCGGCAGTGCACCGGCACGGTGTTGTCCGGCAGGGCGGAGAGCCATTCGGCGGCGGGGGCCCGCGGGCGGCCCCGTACGCAGTCGGCCCGTTCCTCCTGCAGCGGGCCCGCCTGCACCCGGGCCCACCGGGCGGCCGCGGCGGTGGCCTCGCGGTCGGCGGGGTGACCGGGCGGGGCACCGGGGTACGGGCCAGGGGCACCGGGGTACGGGCCCGGGACGCCGGGGTACGGCCCCACGGCGGCGGCATACGGGCCCACCGCGCCCGGGTGCGCGGCGGGATGCGCCGCGGCGGGATGCCCTCCGGCGCCCCCGGGATGGCGCAGCACCACCGGCCGCTGCACCCCCAGCGGTACGCCCCCGGTGACCACCCACTCGTCCACCGCGAGCCCGAACAGCTCGGGGGCGACGGCCACTTCGAGCAGGGCCGCCGCCTCATGGCTGTCGCAGCGCCGGAACGCCTCGGCGAGCGGGACCCGCAGCTGCTCGGGCAGGCCCGCCACCGTGGCCCGTACGCCCGAGTCCACCGGGGTCACCCGGCCGGGATGGGCCGGGCCGGCCAGCACCGAGACCCGCCAGTCGTACAGGCTCTCCCAGCCGTGCGCCCACACCTCCAGCAGCACCGAGGCCCCGGGCGGCAGCCCGCCGGCCCGCCGGGCGGCGCCGCGCATCGCCCGCCCGGCCGAGGCCCGGCGGCGCCGCTCCCGCTCCGCGAGGCCGCGCTCGTGCCGCTCGCCGAGCTCCCGCCGCAGCGGGCGCCACAGCCGCTCGGCGGTGGCCCGTACCCAGTCCCACAGCTCCTCGTCGGCGCCCGGGGTGGCGGGCTCGCGGTAGTCGGCCACGCTCACGTCGGTGGCGTAGCGCAGCATGGCCGCGGCCTCGCCGGTGCCGGCGGGCGGGTCGTACAGCAGGCCGAGGCCGTCGCGCCAGCTCAGCGGGGCCGGGGGCTGCGGGTCCGGCTCCTCCCCGCGGGCGGCCTCGACGAGGGCCCGTACGACCTCGGAGGAGCCGGGCGGGGGCAGTTCGGCGAGCAGCCCGCACAGGGTGGTGCGCTCGCCGGGGGTGAGCCGGCCGCGGCCGCCGTAGGGGTCGCGCTCCTCGGGCGGGAGCTCGCCGTGCACGTCGGTCCAGGTGCGGCGGTTGTCGAGGTCGCTGAGGTGCTGGTCGTAGTGGTGCAGGTCGTGGGCCTGCATGACCCGCCGGTAGAGGCCGATCTGGCCGCGGGCGGGCGTCGGCAGGGTGCGCAGCTGCACGACGGAGACGGCGAGTCCGCCGCCGCCGGTGTGCCGGCGGGCCTTGACCACGCCGACGACCTCGCCGCGCGCGAGGTCCACGACGGGTCCGCCGGACATCCCGGGGTCGATCTCGTCGTCGTCGGCGAGCCGGATGGCGGCGCCGTGGCCTGCGGTGCCGCGCAGCCGGGTGGTGCGGCCGGTGATCTCGGGGGCGCCGAGGTCCTCGGTGCAGCCGAAGTAGGCCACCTCGTCGAACCGCGGCCGGGACCGGTCGGTGAGCCAGACGCAGGCGTGCGAGACGGGGGCGAGCACGCGCACGAGGGCGAGGTCGGGTAAGTCCCACAGGGCCCGCGGCCCGGGCCGCCGCTCCTCCAGCCGCTCGGGCAGTACGCATTCCACGCGCCCGGTGACGGTCCCGGTGACGGCTCCGTGGCCGCCGGGTCTGCCGGAGTGGAAGGTGATGCCGACCTCGCGGCCCGCCAGACGCACCGCGGCACCCCCTTCGCCGACCACGTGCGCGCACGTCAGGACCCAGCCGGGGGCGATGAAAAAACCGCTCCCCCAGGTGGGACCGGTCCGAAGGCTGCCGGAGGTGTCATACCCGCGCGGCGGGGCGTGGACGCGTACCGTCGCGGCCTGGACGAGGGGTTCGAGGAGCTCGAAGGCGCGCGCCGTCCCGGTCGTGCGCCCGTCGGTCATCCACGCCCCCGCCCGCTCGTGAGACGTCCAGGCTAGCGCCGCCGGTACCGCACGCGGGAGGTCGCGAAAGAGCCGCGGACTATCCTGGCGGGAAACATTCCCCGCACATCCCTTCACGGCACGGAGCCCGACTTGTACTTCACCGATCGCGGCATCGAGGAGCTGGAGAAGCGGCGCGGCGAGGAGGAGGTCACCTTCGAGTGGCTCGCCGAACAGCTGCGCACCTTCGTCGACCTGAACCCGGACTTCGAGGTCCCGGTGGAACGCCTGGCCACCTGGCTGGCCCGCCTGGACGACGAGGACGACGAGGACGAATAACCCGCCGCACACACCGGAGGGGCCCGCCCGGAACTCCGGACGGGCCCCTCCGCATGGAAGGCGAAGGCTCAGGCGGCCTTGGTCTCCCAGAAGATGCGGTCGATCTCCGCGATGAGGTCCAGGGCCTTCTGGCCCGTCGCCGGGTCGTTCGACGCCTTGGCGGCCGAGAGGGCCTTCAGGGTGTCGTTCACCAGGGTGTGCAGCTGCGGGTACTTCTCGAAGTGCGGCGGCTTGAAGTAGTCGCTCCACAGCACCGAGACGTGGTGCTTGGCGAGCTCGGCGCGCTGCTCCTTGATGGTGATGGCGCGGGCGCGGAAGTCGGCGTCGTCGTTGGCCTGGTACTTCTCCTGCACGGCCTTCACGGACTCGGCCTCGATGCGGGCCTGGGCAGGGTCGTACACGCCGCACGGCAGGTCGCAGTGGGCCGAGACCTTCGCCTTGGGGGCAAAGAGACGGGAAAGCATGGGGTTGTCCTCCTCGTGATCGTCTTCTCAAGAGGGGAGATTACTCGCTGGAGGACCGGTTTTCTCGGCCGCCCCCATGGGCTTGGGACAAAAGTCCGAGGTCTCGGCCGGACCGGTGAGCGAACCTACGGGGCCGTGCGGCAGCATGCGGGGGTGACGAGGAGGACACGCATGGTGGACGGCGGGCACCCGGGCGGGCGCTTCGGGGTCGTGGAGGTGACGGGCCCCTCCATGGTGCCCACGCTGCTGGACGGGGACCTTCTGGTGGTCCGGTACGGGGGAGCCGTCCGGCCCGGTGGCGTGGTGGTGCTGCGCCATCCCCTCCAGCAGGACCTGCTCGTGGTCAAGCGCGCGGTGGAGCGGCGGCCCGGCGGCCGCTGGTGGGTGCTGGGCGACAACCCGTACAACGCGACCGGCGACAGCACCGACTACGGGCCGGTGCCCGCCGAGCTGGTGCTGGCGACGGCCGTGCTGCGCCTGCGGCCGCGCGAGGCGGATCAGCGCTCGCTGAAGGCCCGGCTGTCCTGGGCGGTGTCGGCGCTGCGGGTGCTGCGCGCGGACTCCTCGGCCTCCAGCCGCTTGCGGGCCCGGTAGGCGGCGACGTTCGCCCGGGTGGCGCAGCGGTCGGAGCAGTAGCGGCGGGAGCGGTTGGTGGAGGTGTCGAGGTAGGCGTTGCGGCAGGGCGCGGCCTGGCACAGGCCCAGCCGGTCGGGGCCGTGCTCGGTGAGGGCGAAGGCCAGGCCCATGGCCGCCATGGCGGCGTAGCCCGCGGAGGCGTTCGAAGGGTGCTCGGCGAGGTGGATGTGCCAGTCGGGGCCGCCGTCGTCCTTGAGGAGCTCGTGGCCGGAGACCTGGGGGCTGACGGGGAACTCCAGGAGGAGGGAGTTCAGCAGGTCGACGGCGAGGACGTGGTCGCCGCCGTCGGCGGCCTCGAAGACGGCGCGCAGGCGGCCGCGGACGTTGCGGAAGCGGGTGACGTCGCCGTCGGTGACGCGGCGGGCCATCTGCTGGCTGGCGCCGAACAGGGCGCGCACGGCGTCCACCGAGGTGAGCGTGTCCTTGCTGCGGGCCGGCTCCTCGGTGTTGACCAGGCGCACGGCGAAGTCCGAGTAATGGGCCAGTTCCACTTGTAGTCCTTACGGCTGCGGATTAATGTCTCGGGTAAGAGCTGAGACGTCTTCGAGGGTATTACGCATGGAGGGGTTCGGGATGACGGATACGACCGCGGCGACCGGCACGACCGACTGGCAAGCCTGGCAGGACAGCTGGGACCGTCAGCAGGAGTGGTACATGCCCGACCGCGAGGAACGCTTCCGGGTGATGCTGGACATGGTCGAGGCACTGGTGGGACCCACTCCCCGGGTACTGGACCTCGCGTGCGGTACGGGAAGTATCACGGACCGCGTGCTCAAGCGGTTCCCGGACGCCACGAGTACGGGCGTCGATCTCGATCCCGCGCTGCTCGCCATCGCCGCCGGGACCTTCGCCGGTGACGAGCGCGTCACCCTCGTCACCGCCGACCTCAAGGACCCCGCCTGGTACGCCGCCCTCCCCCACGAGTCCTACGACGCCGTGCTGACCGCCACCGCCCTGCACTGGCTGCCGAGCGCCGGCCTGGAGGTCCTGTACGGGCAGCTCGCCCCGCTGGTGGCGCCGGGCGGGGTCTTCATGAACGCCGACCACATGCCCGATCCGCAGACCCCCCGCATCAACGCCGCCGAGCGCGCCCACCGGCACGCCGGCATGGACCGGGCCAAGGCCGCCGGGGCGCTGGACTGGCGCGAGTGGTGGGAGCTGGCCGCCGCCGACCCGGTGCTGGCCGGGCCCACCGCGCGCCGCTTCGAGATCTACGGGGAGCACGCGGACGGCGACACCCCCTCCGCGGCGTGGCACGCCGCCACCCTGCGCGCCGCCGGCTTCGCGGAGGCCCGTACGGTCTGGCGCTCGCCCTCCGACGGCCTGGTGCTGGCCGTCAAGTAGGCCCCCGGCCCGCGCCCCCGGGCCGCGGGCCGGACACCCGGTGGCGCACGAACGCCCGAGGGGCGGTACGGGGGTCCCGTACCGCCCCTCGGGGCTGCGACCGACTACAGCACCTTCGACAGGAACGCCTTCGTCCGGTCGTGCTGGGGGTTGCCCAGCACCTCGCGCGGGTGACCCGACTCGACGACCACGCCGCCGTCCATGAAGACGAGGTTGTCGCCGACCTCGCGGGCGAAGCCCATCTCGTGCGTGACCACGATCATGGTCATGCCCGATTCGGCGAGGTCCCGCATGACGTCGAGGACGTCACCGACCAGCTCGGGGTCCAGGGCCGAGGTGGGCTCGTCGAAGAGCATCAGCTTCGGCTCCATGGCGAGCGCGCGGGCGATCGCCACGCGCTGCTGCTGGCCGCCGGAGAGCTGGCTCGGGTAGTTCCCGCCCTTCTCCCCGAGGCCCACGCGGTCCAGCAGGCGGATGGCGCGCTCGCGGGCCACCGCCTTGGACTCGCGCTTGACCATGACCGGCGCTTCCATGACGTTCTCGATGGCCGTCATGTGCGGGAAGAGGTTGAAGCGCTGGAAGACCATGCCGATGTCCCGGCGCTGGGCCGCGACCTCGCTGTCCTTCAGCTCGTAGAGCTTGTCGCCCTTCTGGCGGTAGCCGACGAGGTCCCCGTCGACGTAGAGCCGTCCGGCGTTGATCTGCTCCAGGTGGTTGATGCACCGCAGGAACGTCGACTTGCCGGAGCCGGACGGGCCGACCAGGCAGAAGACCTCACGCGGGGCGACCTCCAGGTCGATGCCCTTGAGGATGTGCGCGGCACCGTAGGACTTGTGGACGCCCTCGGCCTTCACCATGGCAGTCATCAGGCCACCGCCTTGCGGTTCGAGAAGATGGACAGTTTCGCCTTGACCTTCTGCAACGGCGTGGGCGGCAGGGTGCGGAGCGCGCCACGGGCGTAGCGGCGCTCCAGGTAGTACTGGCCCACGCTGAACACGCTGGTCAGCGCGAGGTACCAGATGGAGGCGACGAAGAACATCTCCATGACCGCGAAGGAGGTGGAGGCGATGTCCTGCGCCGCGCGCAGCAGGTCGAAGTACTGCACCGCGACGACGAGCGACGACGTCTTGAGCATGTTGATGAACTCGTTGCCCGTCGGCGGCACGATCACGCGCATGGCCTGGGGCAGCACGACGCGGCGCATGGTCTGCGTCCGGGTCATGCCGAGCGCGTGGGACGCCTCGGACTGGCCCTCGTCGACCGACTGGATGCCGGCGCGGACGATCTCCGCCATGTACGCGCCCTCGTTGAGGCCGAGGCCCAGCAGGGCGGCCAGGAACGGCGTCATGACCTGGGTCATCTCGTCCTTGTAGAACCCGAGGTTCAGGATCGGGAAGATCAGGGCGAGGTTGAACCAGATGAGGAGCTGCACGTACACCGGGGTGCCGCGGAAGAGCCAGATGTAGAACCAGGCGATGGTGCTGGTGACCGGGTTCTTCGAGAGGCGCATCACGGCGAAGAGGACACCGAGTACGAGACCCAGCGCCATCGCGGTGACGCTGATCCAGATGGTGTTCAGGACACCGCGCAGGATCGACGGGTCGAACAGCTTCTCCGGCACGGTCGCCCAGCGCACGTTGCCCTGCGAGAAGGCGATGGCGAGGGCCACGACCAGGCCGATGACGACCACGGCACTGATCCAGCGGCCGTAGTGGCGGACCGGGATGGCGCGGATCGCCTCGGGGGGGACGGACCCGGCCGGCGGGGTGTCCGCCGGGCCCGGGACCTTGTCGAGCTTGTCAGTCACAGTGACTGCCCTTCAGTGTGCTGCGGTGGTACGCGGAGATCAGGAACCGGCGTTGATCTTGGCCTCGGTCACGGCGCCGGAGCCGGCGTTCCACTTGTCCAGGGCGGCCTTGTAGGTGCCGTCCTTGATGATCGCGTCCAGGGCTTCCTTGAGCGCGTCGCGCAGCTCGGTGTTCTTCTTGTCCACCGCGATGCCGAAGAGGCCGGCGTCGGTCGGGTTAGCGATGGCCTCGAAGTCGTTGCCGCCGCCGGCGGTCTGCGCGATGTACGCGGCGACCGGGGAGTCGTTCAGGTCGGCGGCGGCGCCACCGGCCTTCACGCGGGTCTGGGCCTCGGCGTCGGTCGGGAAGGACTCGACCTTGAGCTCACCCTTGCCGTCCGTCTTGCACTTCTCGGCCTGGGTCTTCGCGGACTCCTCGTACGTGGTGCCGCGCTGGACGGCGACCGTCTTGCCGCACAGGTCGTCGAGGGTCTTGATGCCCTGCGGGTTGCCCTTCTTGACCAGGATGCCGGTCGAGGCGGAGAAGTAGTCGACGAAGTCGACGCCCGCGCCGGTCTTGGCGCCCTTGTCGTCCAGGCCCTCCTGGCGGGCCTTGGTGTCGGTCAGGGAGGACATGACCAGGTCGCTGCGGCCGGTCTGCATGCTGCCGATCAGCGTGTCGAAGGTGCCGGACTCGAACTTGAACGAGACACCGAGCTGCTTGCCCAGGGCCGCCGCCACGTCGGGGTCGACGCCGACGATCTTGCCGCCCTCGGTGAACTCCATCGGCGCGTAGGTCGCGTCGGTGCCGACCTTGATCACACCGGCGTCCTGGATCTTCTTCGGGAGCTTGGAGAAGAGCGGCGCGCTGCTGTTGTTCGCCGCACCCGAGGGGGTGGAGGTCGCCTTGTCGGTCTGGTCGCCACAACCGGTGAGGATCAGGGCGCCGGCGACCGCGATCGCGCCGACCGCGGCGATCCGGGACCGGGCGGCGGTCGTACGACGGGTGGTGCTTGCGGTCATGGCTTCGTTCCTCCGACAGGGGTGGAAAAGCATCGAAAAACGGTCGGACACGCACCATCGAGTGTCGCGACCTTGTGTGATTACGGCATCTTGCCATTCGGACTGAGACATTCAGGCTGCCCGTCAGGTCAAAATCGCATAACGGGCGACCGGGGTAGGCCAACAGGACTGCGGGCAAGGGGCTTCGGGGCCGCAGATACTGCCGTGACCAGGGCTTTTGAGCGCAGTTTCTGCGGCGCGTCTCGCCCATCGGACGGCAAGGTTTGGACTTTTCGCCAAAAGGCGGGCAAGTGACCTACGGTTGAGCCGGAATCGACTCGTCTGAGCGAGTGTTCTTCGGGTAGAACAGATCCTTACACCCCTCATCCGGGGCTCAGGGCGCGCGTGCGGCGCGCCCGCGCGTACGAACCTCCCCTTCGCGGAGACGGGCCAACCGTTGACGCGGAGTACGGACGCGGTGCCCGCCCACCCCTTAACCAGGAGTGGCCACCCTCAATGAACATAAGGAATTAAGGGGTCACACGAAGTGGCAGCGGAGATCGTCAACCCTCGCAGCGACAGTGCGACGGACAACAACCCCGACGCGGTGTTCGCGCTGCACCGGGGCGGCAAGATGGCCATCCAGGCCACCGTCCCGGTCAACGACAAGGACGACCTGTCCCTGGCGTACACCCCCGGCGTGGCGAAGGTGTGCACCGCCATCGCCGAGCAGCCGGAGCTGGTCAACGAATACACCTGGAAGTCGAACGTGGTCGCCGTCGTCACCGACGGTACGGCCGTGCTCGGCCTCGGTGACATCGGCCCGGAAGCCTCCCTCCCCGTGATGGAGGGCAAGGCCATCCTCTTCAAGCAGTTCGGTGGTGTGGACGCGGTCCCGATCGCGCTCGCCACCAAGGACACGGACGAGATCGTCGAGACGGTCATCCGTCTGGCGCCGTCCTTCGGCGGGGTCAACCTGGAGGACATCTCCGCGCCCCGCTGCTTCGAGATCGAGCGCCGCCTCCAGGAGGCGCTGGACATCCCGATCTTCCACGACGACCAGCACGGCACGGCCATCGTGACGCTGGCCGCCCTGCGCAACGCCGCCAAGCTCACCGGGCGCACCCTCGGCGACCTGCGCGCCGTGATCTCGGGCTCGGGCGCGGCGGGCATCGCCATCGCCAAGATCCTGGTGGACGCGGGCATCGGCGACGTCTGCGTCACCGACCGCAAGGGCGTCGTGTCCGCGGACCGCTCCGACCTGACGGACGTCAAGGCGGAGATCGCGGGCCTGACCAACAGGACCGGCCTGACCGGCTCGCTGGAGCAGGCGCTCGCCGGCGCGGACGTCTTCATCGGCGTCTCCGGCGGCACGGTCGCGGAGGAGGCGGTGGCGACGATGGCGAAGGACGCCTTCGTCTTCGCCATGGCCAACCCGAACCCGGAGGTCCACCCGGACGTCGCGCACAAGTACGCGGCGGTCGTGGCCACCGGCCGTTCGGACTTCCCGAACCAGATCAACAACGTCCTGGCCTTCCCCGGCATCTTCGCGGGCGCCCTCAAGGTGCGCGCGAGCAGGATCACCGAGGGCATGAAGATCGCCGCCGCGGACGCCATCGCCGGTGTCGTCGGTGACGAGATCTCCGCCGACTACGTGATCCCCTCGCCGTTCGACGCGCGCGTCGCGGAGGCCGTGGCCTCGGCCGTGGCCGCCGCCGCCAAGGCCGACGGCGTGGCCCGCCTGGTCTGAGGCAGCACGTGGGGAGGCCCGGCCGGATCGACTCCGGCCGGGCCTCTTCGCGTACGGGGCCGGGCGGGGGGTGTGACGGGAACGGGGGTGGCTGCGGAGGCTACCGGGCGGTAGCGTCGCGGCCATGTTCGCTGCCTACGCCGCCCGAATCGACCGTGACCAGCCGCTGAACGGCCTTGAACTGGGCGACCGCCCGGCTCCGGAGGCCCGGCCCGGCTGGGTGACCGTGAACGTCAGGGCCGCCTCCCTCAACCACCACGACCTGTGGTCGCTGCGCGGAGTCGGCATCGGGGAGGAACGCCTCCCCATGATCCTCGGCTGCGACGCAGCCGGGACCGACCAGGACGGCAACGAGGTCGTCCTGCACTCCGTCATCGGCCAGAGCGGCCACGGCGTCGGCCCGGACGAGCCCCGCTCGATCCTGACCGAGCGCTACCAGGGGACTTTCGCCGAGCAGGTCACCGTGCCCGCCTGGAACGTGCTGCGCAAGCCCGCCGAGCTCTCCTTCGAGGAGGCCGCCTGCCTGCCCACCGCCTGGCTGACCGCCTACCGGATGCTGTTCACCAACGCCGGGGTCCGCCCCGGGGACTCCGTCCTGGTGCAGGGCGCGGGCGGCGGGGTCGCCACCGCCGCGATCGCCCTCGGCAAGGCGGCGGGCCTGCGGGTCTACGCCACCAGCCGGGACGCGGCCAAGCGGGAGCGGGCCGTGGAGCTGGGCGCGGTGGAGGCGTACGAGCCGGGGGCGCGGCTGCCGCAGCGGGTGGACGCGGTGATCGAGACGGTGGGCGCGGCCACCTGGTCCCACTCGGTGAAGTCCCTGCGCCCCGGCGGCACGCTGGTGATCTCCGGCGCCACGAGCGGAGACCGGCCGGCGCACGCCGAGCTGACCCGCATCTTCTTCCTGGAGCTCAAGGTGGTCGGCTCGACCATGGGCTCGAAGGAGGAGCTGGAGGACCTCCTCGCCTTCTGCGCCACGACGGGCCTGCGACCGGTCATCGACGAGGTCCTGCCGCTGGACCGGGCCCGCGAGGGCTTCGAGAAGCTGGCGTCGGGCGACCTCTTCGGCAAGATCGTCCTCAAGCCCTGAGCCCCGGCGGGCGCTCCTGTCAATGTGGGTTGACGTCACCTCCCCGTCAACCTACATTGACACCATGACGGAAGCGACCGATCTCGCCGAACGGGCCGGTGACCGCGACCCGCGCGTGGGCCTGCGTGCCGTGGCGGCACTCCGCCGGCTGCTGGAGCAGCTGGAGTCCGTACAGGTACGCAGCGCCCGCGCGCAGGGGTGGTCCTGGCAGGAGATCGCGGCCGAGCTGGGCGTCAGCCGGCAGGCCGTGCACAAGAAGTACGGGAGGCTGTGATGTTCGAACGTTTCACCCGCGATGCCCGTTCGACCGTGACGGGTGCCGTGGCCGAGGCCCGGCGGGCGGGCGCGGCCCGGGTCACCGAGGAGCACCTGCTCCTCTCGCTGCTGGCCCTGGGAGCCCTGGACCCGCTCGGCGTCGACGCCCCGGCGGTGACCGCCGACCTGGCGGCCGCACGCCGCCGCGGCGGCATCTCCCGCGCGGACGAGAAGGCCCTGGCGGAACTCGGCATCGACCTCGCCGAGATCATCACCCGCGTGGAACGGACCCACGGCGAGGGCGCCCTGGCCACTCCGGCACTCCGCCGCACGGGACGGGTCCGCCTCACGGAGGACGCGAAGAAGACCCTGCAGCAGTCCCTCCGCATCGCCCTGGGCCGCAAGGACCGCCACATCGCCCCCCTCCACCTCCTCCTGGCCCTCCTCTCCCACCCCGGCCCGATCTCCGAAATCCTGACGGACCACGGCATCACGTACACCACAGCAGAATCCACCCTGGCGGCCTAGCCAACGCGTAAGGCGCGGCAACCAAACCCAGCCCCGCCGGCGCTTGAGGCGCAGCAACGGCGCCGCAGCCGAACGACGGCCGGGGGCCAAATCCAGCCCCGCCGGCGTTTGAGGCGCGGGGCCCGGGGCGGAGCCCCAATCCCAGCCCCGCCGGCGCTTGAGGCGCGGGGTGCGGGGCGGAGCCCCGGAGGCGGCGGCGCGGACGGGCTACGGCGTCGGCCCCAGCGTCCCCCGCAGCCGCGCGGCGGCAGCCGCAAGATGGTGACGGGCCTCGGCCAGCCGATCCGCGGTCACCCCATGGTCCCGCGCAGCATCCCGCACCTCGTCCCGGAACCGGTCCAGCAACCGGTCAAGATCCCGCGCCGCATCCCCACTGGGCACCAGATCCGCAGCCCACTCCGCAGCCCACTCCGAGGCGGGAGCCTCAGCATCCCCCCGAGCCGCGCTCCCAGCGGCAGCACCCCCGCCACCCCCCAACCACGCCCCCGCCAAACTCCCCAGCACGCCCCCCGACCGCGCAAACTGCTCCTGCAACTGCCCAGCGATCCGCTGGACCTCCTCCCGCGCCCGCTCCTGCGCCTCTTTCGCCTGGCGCCGCGCCGCCTGCGCCTCCTCCCGCGCCCGCCGGCTCTCGTCCTTCGCGCGCCGCGCCTGCTCCTTCCACTCCTGCCGGGCCTTCCGCAGCTCCTCCTTGGCCACCTGCCAGGACTCGTCGTCGACCCGGGTCGCCGACGCGCTCGCCGCCTCCCGCATCTCCCGCCGCAGATCACCGGCCGCGCCCCGCACATCGCTGCGGATCTCGGCCGCCAGCTCGCTCACCGAGTCGCGGATCTCCAGTTCCAGATCCGCCAGCTCACCCCCGCGGTCGGCCAGTTCGGCGCGGCCCGCCTCCGTGATCGAGTACACCTTCCGCCCGCCCTCGGTGGCGTGCGTGACCAGCCCCTCGGCCTCCAGCTTGGCCAGGCGCGGGTACACCGTGCCCGCGGAGGGCGCGTAGAGGCCCTGGAAGCGTTCCTCCAGCAGGCGGATCACCTCGTACCCGTGGCGCGGCGCCTCGTCCAGCAGCTTGAGGAGGTACAGGCGGAGGCGGCCGTGGGCGAAGACGGGCGGCATGTCAGAGCACCTTCTTGTCGAGCGTGGGCGCGAACGGCGCCTCGGCGGGGGCGGCGGTACCGGGCTCGCTGTCGGCCGGCGGCCGGCGCAGCAGCGCGATGCCCCCGGAGACGGTGGTCGCCCGCAGGGTGCCGGCGCCCGAACCGAGCGTGCCGGTGATCCGCTTGGCGCCCAGCTGGCCGGAGACGCGCAGGTCCTCGAAGGCGTTGGAGACGCCCCCGGTGGCGGTGTTGGCCTCGACGCGCGCGTCGGCGGGGTGCGGGAGGCGGATGGCGACCTGCCCGGAGACGGAGGTCAGCGTGATGTCCACGGGGTGCTCGGCGGCCGGCCCCGGGTCCAGGTCGATGAGCATGTCCCCGCTGACCGAGTCGGCCCGCAGGCTCACCCCGGCCCCGTCGACCACGGTCAGCCCGCCGGAGACCGAGTGGAAGGAGAGGTCCCCGGTGACGGACTGGGCCTCGACCCCGCCGGAGACGGTGTGCGCCTTGACCCGGCCGGAGAGCCCGATCAGCGTGGTGTCGCCGGAGACTCCGTTGACGTCGGTGGAGGTGTGGATGCCGGAGACGAAGGCGGTGGCGTCGACCACGGTGACGTGCACGCGCGTGGCGGCCGGCACGGTGAGGGTGACGGCGGCGCGGCGCTCCCACGCCTTGCGGCCGGATCCGGTCCACGCCTTCCAGGGCTTGGTCTCGACCCACTGCTTGAAGCCGTGGGAGCCGTTCCACGGCAGGTCCTCGTAGGAGACGGTGAGGGTTCCGCCGTCCTGCACCGCATACAGCGGCTGGCCCTCCACCTCGGTGACCTCCAGCCGGGCGGGGCCCTCCTCGGCGGCGACGACGTTGACCGTGCCGCTGACGAGGCGGACGCGGAGCTCGGTCACGGGCTCCGGGAGGTCGAGCTTGCGCGGTCCGTCGAAATGCCAGGTGGACGGCTCCGGCCGCGGTGACTCCGACGACTGGGACGGCTGCTCTGTCATGGGGCTGATCCTCCTCGTGCGTTCACGGACCGGGCTCGACGACGCACGCAACATATCGCGTCTTCTGAACAACACGATATATCGCGGTCAGGTGAAGTCAAGAGCGATCGCGATACAGGGCGGGATCCGGCCCGGCAGAAGGGCAGGGCGAAGCCGCGGACCGGGACCGTACGAGGCCCCGGCCCGCGGTACGTCAGCGGCTACGCCGCCAGCAGCGGGCTCGCGTGGTGGTGCAGCCAGGCCCGGTACGGGGGCGTCCCCAGGGCGGCTTCGCGATAGGCCGCGCGCAGGTCCTCGTACACCTCGGCGTGCTCGCCCGGCCGGGTCGCGAGCAGCAGGCGGACGGCCAGCGGGTCCCCGCACAGGGGCCGGATGGCCATGTCCTCGCGCGGCCCGGAGGTGGGCTGGCAGGGGGCGACGGCCTCGCCGGAGATGATCAGCGAGGTGGCGGTGTGGTAATCGGCGTGCAGGACCGGCGGATCGAGCCCGGCGCCGGCGAAGACCCGGCGCAGGCCGTCGTACTCCCCGTCCACCGAGGGATCCACCATCCAGCGGTCCTCGGCCAGGTCCCGTAAGGAGACCACCGGCTGCAGGGCGGCCGGATGGTCGCGGGACATGGACACGAACTGCGGTTCGCGCTCCATCAGTACGCGCACCTGCAAGCCCTCCGGCAGCCGCAGCGGGCTGCCCTCCACCTCGTGGACGAAGGCCACGTCGAGCTGCCCGGCGGCCACCATCCGCAGCAGCGCGTTGGCCGAGACGTCCACCACGAGGGAGGTCTCGGTCTCGGGCAGCCTCCGGTGCAGGCGGCGCAGCCACCCGGGGAGGGCCCGGCTGGCGGTGGAGCCGATCCGCAGCCGCGGCCCGCGGGCCTGCGCGCGGGCCTCGGCGACGAGGGCCGCCATGTCCGCGAGCAGCGGGCGGGCCCGGCCGAGGACGGCCCGGCCGAAAGGTGTGGGGCGACATCCGGTCCGTTCGCGGAGGAACAGCTCGCCGTCCAGGGCCCGTTCGATACGTTGCAGCTGCGTGGTCAGCGAGGGCTGGCTCACGCCGAGGTGCCGGGCCGCCTTGTGCAGGCTCCCGGCGTCGGCGATGGCGCACAGTGCGCGCAGGTGCCTGACCTCCAGCTCCATCCCCTGAGGGTAGGCCGGTCACGGTGGACCGCACCAGCCACTGATAGCCCCCCGAATCCCGCCATTCTCACCCTAGTTGGGCTGTCGAAATCTTCCCGATAGGGCTGAGCTATCGGCTGGTGACATCATCCGCCGGGCACTTCCGCTCCCGCAGACTCCGGTACCGAACCACCCACCCCCCACCGCACCGGAAACGAGTAGGAGCTCCCCCACATGCGCCACTCCCGTAACGCCATGCTGGCCACCGCCGTCGGCATCGGCCTCGCCGCCACCCTGGGCGCCGTCCCCACCGCCACCGCCGCTCCCGCCCCCGCCGGGAACGCCGTGAGCTACGCCGCGTACGAGCGCTCCCCGGAGAACGCCGCCGCCAACCAGGCGTTCTTCGAGGCCGTCCAGCGCGCGGTCGCCGAGCAGCGCGCCGCGAACCCGGGCGCCCTGGCCGTGACGGTCACGTACAACACCCGCAGCGCGCCGAGCTTCCGTACCCAGATAGCCAGCTCCACCCGCATCTGGAACAGCTCGGTCAGCAACGTGAAGCTCCAGGAGGTGTCCTCCGGCGGGAACTTCTCCTACCGCGAGGGCAACGACTCGCGCGGCTCGTACGCGAGCACGGACGGCCACGGCCGCGGCTACATCTTCCTGGACTACCGCCAGAACCAGCAGTACAACTCCACCCGGGTGACCGCGCACGAGACGGGTCACGTGCTGGGCCTGCCGGACCACTACTCGGGCCCGTGCAGCGAGCTGATGTCGGGCGGCGGGCCGGGCACCTCGTGCACCAACGCCAACCCGAACTCCGCCGAGCGGTCGCGCGTCAACCAGCTCTGGGCCAACGGCTTCGCCTCCGGCCTGGGCACGAAGGGCTAGTCAGCGCCCCTGTCACCGGCCCACCGTCACGGTGGGCCGGTTTCGCGCGTCCGGGGGTCAGCGCCGGCGGGCGTAGGCAGTGACGGTCTGGCCGCCGCCGAAGGTCTTCGACCAGGTGAGCTCCAGGGGGCGCGCCCCGAAGCCGGCCCGGGACATGGGCATTCCGGTGCCGAGGAAGACCGGGTAGGTCTTGACGACGAACTCGTCGATCTCGTCGATCAGCTGCGCGGCGAGGTCGGCGCCGCCGCAGAGCCAGATGCCGAGGCCGTCGCGGGCCTTGAGCTCGCGGACGGCGGCCACGATGTCCCCGTGGAGCAGGCGCACCTCCGGGTCGGGGGCGGCGGTGAGGCCGCGGGAGACGACGTACTGCTCGGGCAGGTGGCCGTAGGGGCTGGTCATCCCGACCGCGAGGCCCGGCTCGTAGGTGCGGCGGCCCATGATCACCGCGTCGAAGTGCCGGGGCGGGGCGCCGGCGATGCCGAGGTGTTCGCGGCCCAGGGCGGAGACGGTCTCCGGGTACTCGCTCGCGAGGTAGCCGGTGAACTCGGGGTCCAGATGGGCGTAGAAGCAATCGCCGTTGCCGTCCGGGGCGCCGATGAAGCCGTCGACGGAGGTGGCGATGAAGTAGGTGAGCTTGCGCAAGCGAGTCTCTTTCGTCAGGGAGCGGCCCCGCATCGGAGCACGTCGATGAAAGTACTTCACCTGTAGTGGTTACGCAAGGCCCCGCGGCTTGCGCCACATCGGCCACATCAGCGGCCCGTCCGGCAGCCGCACCGCCTCGCCCGTGAACTCCCAGCCCAGCCGTTCGTACAGCCCCTTGCTGCGCTCGCTGCTCGCCTCCAGGTACGCCGGCACGCCCTCGCGGTCGCAGCGCTCCAGCACCGGCCGGATCAGCTCGGTGCCCAGCCCCTCGCCCTGCCGGCCCGGGGCCACCGCGATCATCAGCAGGTACTCGTGCTCCTCCGCCGTCGGGTGCACCGCCCCCGTCAGCCGGCCCACCAGCTCGCACCGCTCGTTGTCCGGATCGGCCACGGCCCGCATCCGCGCCGGGATCTCGTCCTCGCCCTCCGGCTCCCCGGCGGGGATCCGCAGCCACAGCGCCGCCGCCGAGCCGTCCGCCGCGTAGTCGATCCGGCCCTCGGCGAGCGCCACGTCCACGAACACGCCGAGGAACCGGCCGTGTACGGCGGCCCGGTGACCGGGGTCGGGGAAGACCCAGCTGCTCACCGGGTCGGTACGGAACGCCTCGTCGAGCAGCGCGGCCACCGCGTCCCGGTCCGAAGCGTCCGCCTGACGTATCTCCAGCACCACTGGTCTCACCCTTCGCTCACGCGTCAACAACCGTCAGCGATCCTAGAGTTGGCTCCCGGATGCGGTAAGGCCCGTTCCGGCACCGTGCGGTGCCGGAACGGGCCTCCCCCCGTACGCCGGGACGCTCAGCCGGTGGCGCTCACCTCGTCCGGCGCGTCACGAACTCCGCCAGTGCCAGCAGTCCCCCGGCCGCCGCCAGGTCCGGCACGGCCCGGGAGAGCTGCTGCACCGCCCGGCCCATCCGGTCCGCGGCGTGGGCCTGCGCCCAGTCCCGCCCGCCGGCCCGGTCCACCGCGTCGGCCGCCCGGCGTACGTCGTCCCCGGTCATGGGCCCGGCGTACAGATCGGCCAGTTCCCGCCCGGCCGCGGTGCCCGAGGTGAGGGCGGCCACGACCGGGAGGGACTTCTTGCGGGCGATCAGGTCGGCCCCGGCGGCCTTGCCGGTGTGCCCCGGGTCCCCCCAGATGCCGATCAGGTCGTCGATCAGCTGGAAGGCCAGCCCGGCCTCGCGGCCGAAGGCGTCCATGGCGTCGACCTCGTCCGGCCCGGCCCCCGCGTAGAGGGCGCCGAGCGCGCACGCGCAGCCGAGCAGCGCCCCCGTCTTGGCCGTGGCCATCGCCAGGCACTCGTCGAGGGAGACGTCCGGGCGCCGTTCGAAGGCGCAGTCGGCCTGCTGTCCGGCGCACAGCTCGATGATGCAGGCCGCGAGCCGGGAGGAGGCCGCCGCCGAGGCCGGATGCGGGTCGTCCGCGAGCAGCCGGAGCGCGAGCATCATCATGGCGTCGCCCGTGATGATCGCGTCCGGGGTCCCGAAGACGGTCCACGCGGTGGGCCGCCCGCGCCGCCGGACGTCCTTGTCGACCACGTCGTCGTGCAGCAGCGTGAAGTTGTGCGCGAGCTCCACGGCCGCCGCCGGCCGCACCGCGTCCCCGGCCGGCTCCGGGCCCGGCCCCCGCAGGGCCTGGGCGGCGGCCAGTACCAGCGCCGGGCGGATGGCCTTGCCGGCGCCGCCGGCGGCCGGGGTGCCGTCCTGCTCCACCCAGCCGAAGTGGTACATCGCCACGCGCCGCATCGCACCGGGCAGGCTCTCCACCGTGCGGCGCAGTTCGGGGTCGACCGCTTCTCTCGTCCGTTCCAGCAGGGCCGCGGCCTCCTGGCCCTCGCCGGTCGCGATGGTGTTCACGTCGCTCAGCGCCAGCGGCCGATCTCGACGTTCTCCAGCACCCCGAGCGCGTCCGGGACCAGCACCGCCGCGGAGAAGTACGCGGTGACCAGGTAGGAGATGATCGCCTGCTCGCTGATCCCCATGAAGCGGACGGACAGGCTCGGCTCGATCTCGTCCGGGATCCCCGGCTGGTGCAGGCCGATCACGCCCTGCTCGTCCTCGCCGGTGCGCATGCAGAGGATGGACGTCGTACGGGCGTCACTGATCGGGATCTTGCTGCTCGGGAAGATCGGCACCCCGCGCCAGGAGGGCACGCGGGTGCCTTCGATGTCGATGGTCTCGGGGTAGATGCCGCGCTTGTTGCACTCGCGGCCGAAGGCGGCGATGGCCTGGGGGTGCGCGAGGAAGAGCTTGGAGCCGCGCCGCATGCTGAGCAGCTGGTCCATGTCGTCGGGGGTGGGCGCGCCCTCGTGGGGCTGGATGCGCTGGTCGTAGTCGGCGTTGTGGAGCAGGCCGAAGTCGCGGTTGTTGAGCATCTCGTGCTCCTGGCGCTCGCGCAGCGCCTCCACCGTCAGCCGCAGCTGCTGCTCGGTCTGGTTCATCGGGTGGTTGTAGAGGTCCGCGACGCGGGTGTGCACCCGCAGCACGGTCTGCGCGATGGAGAGCTCGTACTCGCGCGGGCGGGCCTCGTAGTCCACGAAGGTGCCGGGGAGCAGGGCCTCGCCGCGGTGGCCGGCGGAGAGCTCGATCTCGGCCTCGCCGTGGGCGTTGGTGCGCCGGGCGGGGGCCGAGCGGAGGCGGTCGACGTGCGCGCGCAGCGAGGCCACGCGGTCCGCGAGCAGCTGGAAGTCCTGGCGGGAGAGGGCGAGCACGGTGCCGGGGGTGGCGGCCCGGGCGGTGTACTCCCAGATCGATTCCTCGTCGACGAGGGAGTCCTCGCCGAAGTAGGCGCCGTCGGCCACGGTCCGCAGGACGGCGTCCTCGCCGTAGGGGCCCGGCCCGATCTGCTCGATGCGGCCGTGGGCGAGGAGGAAGACCTGGTCGGAGGGGCTGCCGAAGGAGGTGAGCTCCTGTCCGGGCTCGAAGTCGATCTGGCGGCAGCGCTGGGCGAGCTCGCCCAGGACGTCGAGGTCGTCGTAGTCGCGCAGCAGCGGGAGCTCGCCGAGCTCGGCGGGGATCACCTGCACCTGGGACCCGGTCTGCACGAACTCGACGAGGCCGTTGCCGACCGAGTGGCTCAGCCGGCGGTTGACGCGGTAGGCGCCGCCCTGCACGGACACCCACGGCAGCATCTTCAGCAGCCACCGGGAGGTGATCTCCTGCATCTGCGGCGCGGACTTGGTCGTGGTTGCCAAGTTCCGCGCGGCCGCTGTTCCCAGACTGCGCTGCGGTGTCTGGACCTCGGACTCGGAACCTGCCTGGACCGACATGTCTTTCCCCTCACTCCATGGATCTGCGGCAGGCAGCCTTGCAGCACGCAACGTGGTGGGACCATTACACAAAAGGGTGGGACTACTCCGTCCGGGTGCGGGGCACCCTCTCGGACCGCACTGCGCCGCGACGGCCCGCGCGAGCCCTCGGCGACCAACGATTTTCGGCCAACCCGTGAGGCCGTACCGCCGTTAATTTGTATCTGCGATGCAAGTTTCCTACGGTGTCCCCATGCGGCTGACGCGATTCACCGACCTGGCGCTGCGCACCCTGATGCGCCTGGCCGTCGAGGAGACGGACCTCCCCACGACCCGCGAGGTCGCGGCGACGATGGAGGTCCCCTACACGCACACGGCCAAAGTGGTCGCCAGGCTGCAGCATCTCGGTCTCGTCGAGGCGCGGCGCGGCCGCGGCGGCGGGCTCGCCCTGACCTCCGCCGGCCGGGCCGCCTCGGTGGGCGCCGTGGTGCGCGAACTGGAGGGCGAGGGCGACGTGGTGGACTGTGAGGGCGCCACGCCCTGCCCGCTGCGCGGCGCCTGCCTGCTGCGCGGCGCGCTGCGCCGGGCACAGGACGCCTTCTACGCCACCCTGGACCCGCTGACGGTGAACGACCTGGTGGCGGCCCCGACGGGGCCGCTTCTGCTGGGCATCTCCGGCCGGCCGCCGACCGGGGTGGACTGATGGCCGGTTAACACCGCTCCCCCACCCGCCCGGATCAAACCCCGGCGAGAGCTCGAACAGAAGTCCGCATCCCCGCGGACCACTGCACCCAAAAATACGCATCTAAGATGCCAATTATTGCTCCACCAGCACCCGCACATGAGGAGTCCGCATGCTGTCCGAGACCTCGGCCGCGACCGTACGAGCCACCCTCCCCGCCGTCGGAGCGGCCATCGGTGACATCACGGAGCTGTTCTACGAGAAGCTGTTCGCGGCCCACCCGGAGCTGCTGCGCGACCTCTTCAACCGCGGCAACCAGAACGCCGGCCTGCAGAAGCAGGCCCTCGCCGGCTCCATCGCCGCCTTCGCCACCCACCTCCTCGCCCACCCGGACACCCGCCCCGACGTGATGCTGGGCCGGATCGCCCACAAGCACGCCAGCCTCGGCGTCACCCGCGAGCAGTACGCGGTGGTCCACCTGCACCTCTTCGAGGCGATCACCGAGGTGCTGGGCGAGGCCGTCACCCCCGGGGTCGCCGCCGCCTGGGACGAGGTGTACTGGCTGATGGCCAACGCCCTCATAGCCATCGAGGAGCGGCTGTACGCGGAGCGCCGTACCGTCGCCGGGGACGCGTGGCGCGAGTGGACCGTCACCGGGCGGGTGGAGGAGACCGCCGACTGCGCCACCTTCCGCCTCGCCCCCGCCGACGGCTCCCCCGCGCCCGCGCACCTGCCCGGCCAGTACGTCTCCGTCCAGGTGGAACTGCCCGACGGGGCCCGCCAGATCCGCCAGTACAGCCTGTCCACCGCGCCCGGCTCCCCGGTCCGCGCGATCACCGTCAAGCGGATCCACGGGCCCGCCGCGCACGGGCCCGACGGCGAGGTCTCCCACCACCTGCACACCCGGGTGCGCGTCGGCGACACCCTGCGGGTCTCGCTCCCGTACGGCGATCTGACCCTGGAGGACTCCGGCGCGCCGGTCCTGCTCGCCTCGGCCGGAATCGGCTGCACCCCGATGCTCTCGATGCTGGAGCACCTGGCCGACACCGGCCACACCGCCCCCGTGACGGTCCTGCACGCGGACCGCTCCCCCGCCGACCACGCCCTGCGCTCCGACCACCGCGCCCTGACCCACAAGCTGGCCGACGCCACGGCCCGCTTCTGGTACGAGGAGTCGGCGGAGCCGGGCGACGCCACCGGCCTCATGGACCTGACCGGCGTGAACATCCTCCCGGGCACCCTGGCCTACCTCTGCGGGCCGCTGCCGTTCATGCGCTCCGTACGCGCGCAGCTCCTCGCCCAGGGCGTACCGGCGGCCGACATCCGCTATGAGGTGTTCGGCCCGGACCTGTGGCTGGCCTCCGCGTGACGCCTGTCCGGATCCGCTCGCTCGCCGTACGAAAACACTAGCCGCGGAAGGGTCGCCTCCACTAAACCGGAGCGTGACGATACGGACACATGGGGTGTCCGTCGCGCACCGCACGAAGGGAGGCGGCCATGGCCGCACCCATGTCCGCGGACCGGTTCATCAACGCACTCCGGGGCGAAGGTCTGACCGTCGTCGAGGTCGGCGCCTGGCGCACCCACAACCGCAACCACAAGGGCCCCTGGGGCCCCGTGCACGGGGTGATGATCCATCACACCGTCACCCGCGGAACCCCTTTCACCGTCGACCTCTGCCGCAACGGCCGCAGCGACCTCCCGGGGCCGCTCTGCCACGGCGTGATCGCCAAGGACGGCCGCGTCCACCTGGTCGGCTACGGCCGCGCCAACCACGCGGGCAGCGGCGACTCCGACGTCCTGGCGGCGGTGATCGCGGAGAAGCGGCTCCCTCCCGACAACGAGACCGACACCGACGGCAACCGCCACTTCTACGGCTTCGAGTGCGAGAACCTGGGCGACGGCAAGGACCCCTGGCCGGAGGTCCAGCTCGACGCGATCACCCGCGCGGCGGCGGCCCTGTGCCGCGTCCACGGCTGGAAGGCCCCCTCCGTGATCGGCCACCTGGAATGGCAGCCGGGCAAGATCGACCCCAGAGGCTTCACCATGGCCGCCCTGCGCACCCGCATCGCGGAACGCCTGAAGTGACCCCCGGGTGACGAGGCGGCACCACCGCTTCGTCACCCGCCGGAGAACCGCCCCACAATGGTCGGGTGGACCACCCCGAACTGCGCCCCCGCCCGCCCTCCCCCTTGCAGGAGGTGCATGACGAGCGGTTCGAGCAGCGGGGGGTACGGCTCCTGCTCAAGCGGGACGACCTTGTGCACCCCGAGCTCCCCGGCAACAAGTGGCGCAAGCTCGCCCCCAACCTGCGGGCCGCACTGGAAGCGGGCCACGACCAGGTCGTCACCTTCGGTGGGGCCTACTCCAACCACCTACGGGCCACCGCAGCGGCCGGCCGGCTGCTGGGCATCGAAACCATCGGCATCGTCCGCGGCGACGAGCTCGCCGGCCGCCCCCTCAACGACTCCCTGGCCCGCTGCGCGGCCGACGGCATGCGCCTGCACTTCGTCTCCCGCTCCCGCTACCGCGCGAAGTCCGCCCCGGAAACCCAGGCCCAGCTGGTGCACGAGGCAGGGGCCGGCAACGCGTACGTCGTACCCGAAGGCGGCAGCAACGCCCTCGCCCTCACCGGCTGTGCCGAGCTCGGCCGGGAACTCAACGGCCTCACGGACATCGCCGCCGTGGCCTGCGGCACCGGCGGCACCCTGGCCGGCCTGGCAGCCGGCCTGGCCCCCGACCAAAGGGCCCTCGGCGTCCCAGTCCTGGCCGGCGCCTTCCTCCCCGAGGAGATACGTTCCCTCCAGCAAGCGGCCTTCGGCGCCCCCACTCCGAACTGGACCCTGGCCGAGGGCTTCCACCACGGCGGCTACGCCCGAGTCCCCCCAGAACTCGACCGCTTCGCCGCCGACTTCGAGACCCGCCACAACCTCCCCGTCGAGCGGATCTACGTGGCCAAACTCCTCTGGGCCCTCACGGCACTCCCCTTCCCACCCGGCACCACCGTGACAGCGATCATCACCGGCCGCCCCTGACCGCCGGGGCCGGGGACGGGGTGGGGGTGATGTCCGGGACGTAGAACGTGATTTGTTGGCGCGGCAGGAGCCCGTACAGCACACCCCCGCCAGGGCGCCATAAATCATGAGTCCCGGACGTCACCCCCACCCCGTCCCCGGCCCCACCACACACCGCCGCACCGCCGCACCCGGGCCAGCCCGCACCCCGCCGCACCGCCGCACCGCCACACCGGGCCAGGCCAACCCCGGCCGAGCCCCCCGCAGGGACCTCGTCACGACGCCTCCCGATACGCCGCCGCCTCCTCCAGATCCAGCCTCCGCAGCAACACCCGCAGCATCTCGTCGTCGATCCGCCGCCCGTCCCGCAGCGTCACGAACACCTCCCGCTCCGCCTCGATCATCTCCCGCGCCAACCGCCGGTAGACATCGTCCGCCGACTCCCCCGTCAGCGCGTTGACCTCCCCCAGCCGCTCCCACACCGCGTTGCGCCGCCGGTCCATCACCGTCCGCAGCCGGTCCGCCAGCGGCGGCGGCAGGGTGGCGTTCTCCGGCTCCTCCAGCAGCTCCGCCAGCCGCTCCTCCGCCGCCCGCGACGCCTCGCTCTGCGCCTGCGCCTCCGCCAGCGTCTCGGCCTGCACATCCCGCGGCGGCAGCCGCAGCGCCTTGATCAGCGGCGGCAGCGTCAGCCCCTGCACCACCAGCGTGCCGATGACCGTCGTGAAGGTGAGGAAGAGGATCAGGTCCCGGTGCGGCACGGACATCGGTACGGAGAAGGCGATGGCCAGCGAGACCACGCCCCGCATCCCGGCCCACCCCACGATCACCGGCGCCTTCCAGTCCGTCTCCGGCTCCCGCTCACGGATCCGCGGCGACATCCAGCGCGGCACGAAGGTCGCCGGGAAGACCCACACGAACCGGGCCACCACCACCACGACGAACACCGCCACCGCGTACCAGGCCGCGGCGGCGCCCTCGTACTCCCCGAGCCCCTGGAGCACCACCCGCAGCTGGAGCCCGATCAGCGCGAAGACCACCGACTCCAGGATGAAGGCGACCATCTTCCAGACGGCCTCCTCCTGGAGCCGCGTCGCGAAGTCGACCTGCCAGTTCCGGTGCCCGAGGTACAGCGCGACCACCACCACCGCCAGCACCCCGGAGGCATGCACCCGCTCGGCCGCCGCGTACGCCACGAACGGGATGAGCAGCGACAGGGTGTTCTGGAGCAGCGGCTCCTTCATCCGCTTGCGGAGCTGGTGGATCGGCACCATCAGCAGCAGGCCCACGCCGATCCCGCCCACCGAGGCGAGCAGGAACTCCGCGATCCCGCCCGCCCAGCCGGCGCTCACTCCGACCGCCGCCGCCAGCGCCACCTTGTAGGCGGTGATCGCGGTGGCGTCGTTGACCAGGGACTCCCCCTGGAGGATGGTCGTCATCCGGTTCGGCAGCCCGAGCTTGCGCGCGATGGCCGTGGCCGCGACCGCGTCCGGCGGGGCGATCACCGCGCCGAGCACGAGGGCCACCGGCAGCGACAGCCCCGGCACCACCAGGTAGGCGGCGTAGCCGACGGCCACCGTCGCGAAGAGCACGTAGCCCACGGACAGCATCGCGATCGGCCGGGCGTTGGCCCGCAGGTCCAGGTACGAGCTGTCCACCGCGGCCGTGTGCAGCAGCGGCGGGAGCAGCAGCGGCAGCACGATGTGCGGGTCGAGGGTGTACTCGGGCACGCCCGGCACGTACGAGACCGCGAGCCCGGCCGCGACCAGCAGCAGGGGCGCCGGCACCGGGGTGCGGCGCGCCAGCCCCGCGACGGCCGCGCTGAACGCGACCAGCGCCACCAGCGGCAATACCTCCATCGAAGATCCCTCCTCCTCCGTCGCGCGCCCGCGCCCTGGCCGTACGCTGGCCATCATGAGCGAGTGCACCCACGTTGCCGAACTGCCGCGCCCCGAACCGGTCCCCTCTGACCGGACCTGTCCCGAATGTCTGGCCGTCGGCAGCCACCCCGTGCAGCTGCGGATGTGCCTGGCCTGCGGGCACATCGCCTGCTGCGACTCCTCCCCCTTCCGGCACGCCACCGCGCACCACCAGGAGACCGGTCATCCCGTGATGCGGAGCTTCGAGCCGGGCGAGAGCTGGCGATGGTGCTTCGTGGACGGTTCGATCGTCTGAGGCAGGGGTAGATCAACCCTCCGCCGGCTCCCCGGATTTGAACCCCGCAGACCCCTAGCCACTGTGCGTACCCATGGGCTTACCATCGGTCACTGGCCGCAGTGCGGGGTGCTCCGAGCGGGCGCCAGCAGGGGTGCCGCGACACGATCGCCCGGATCGCGGTAGCGTCACCGGCGAACAGAGCTCGTACCACCTTGGAGGTGAGGGTGTCCCAGATCGCAGGCGAGCCCGGGACTCAGGACTTCGTGGAAGTCCGGCTGCCCGCTGCGGGTGCCTACCTGTCGGTGCTGCGAACGGCCACGGCCGGTCTCGCGGCACGTTTGGACTTCACCCTCGACGAGATCGAGGACCTCCGCATCGCGGTGGACGAAGCCTGCGCGATCCTGCTCCAGCAGGCCGTGCCGGGCTCCGTCCTCAGCTGCGTCTTCCGGCTGATCGACGATTCGCTGGAGGTGACCGTCTCGGCCCCGACCACGGACGGCCGCGCGCCGGAGCGTGACACGTTCGCGTGGACGGTCCTGTCGGCGCTGGCCGGCAAGGTCGAGTCCACGGTCGAGGAGGACCGGACGGTGAGCATCAGCCTCTACAAACAGCGCGGCGCGGGACCAGGCCCGGCGTGAGCGGCGGGGAGATCCCGGTGCGGGACGGTGATCGGCCCCGGGTACGGCACGAGGTCGACGGCGGCATCCCGGAACAGCAGTACGCCCGGCCGCACCCGGCTGACGCGGATGCGGAAGACGGCTTTTTGGACTCGGCGGAGCGACGGGCGGGCCCTATGAGCGAGAACCAGCACGACCAGTCACAGCCGACGCGGCCTCCGGAGGAGGCGGCCGCCGCGGCGGCCGACGGGCTGCCGGTGTACCCGGTGTCCCCGCCGCCCCCGGCGCTGCCCGATCCCCGCGACCGCAGCAGCGCGCGGGCCCTCTTCGTCGAGCTGCGGGCGCTGCCCGACGGCTCGGCGGAGAAGGCGGAGCTGCGCAACCGGCTGGTACGGATGCACCTGCCGCTCGTCGAGCACCTGGCGCGGCGCTTCCGCAACCGCGGCGAACCGCTCGACGACCTGACGCAGGTGGCGACGATCGGCCTGATCAAGTCGGTGGACCGGTTCGACCCGGACCGCGGGGTCGAGTTCTCCACGTACGCCACGCCCACGGTGGTCGGCGAGATCAAGCGCCACTTCCGTGACAAGGGCTGGGCGGTACGGGTCCCCAGACGCCTCCAGGAGCTGCGGCTCTCGCTGACCACGGCCACGGCCGAGCTGTCCCAGCAGCACGGCCGCTCCCCGACGGTGCACGAGCTGGCGGAGCGGCTGGGCATCTCCGAGGAGGAGGTGCTGGAGGGGCTGGAGTCGGCCAACGCCTACAGCACGCTGTCGCTGGACGTCCCGGACACCGACGACGAGTCGCCGGCGGTCGCGGACACCCTGGGCGCGGAGGACGAGGCGCTGGAGGGGGTCGAGTACCGCGAATCCCTCAAGCCGCTGCTGGAGGGGCTGCCCCCGCGGGAGAAGCGGATCCTGCTGCTTCGTTTCTTCGGGAACATGACGCAGTCGCAGATCGCGCAGGAGGTCGGCATCTCCCAGATGCACGTCTCCCGGCTGCTGGCCCGCACCCTGGCCCAGCTCCGGGACAAGCTCCTCGTCGAGGAGTAGGCCGAGGAGCGGGCCCCGGCTCCGCAGACCCTCGTACCCCGGGGAGAGGGTGTTATTCGGACGGGCTTCCGATGCCCAGTGCCTCGGTCGCCGTCGGGTTCACCAGGAGGACGACGACGGCCACCGCGGCCACGGCGAGCGCCACCGCGGCGGCGATCATCGCGCCGCCGGTGCTGTACAGGGTCCAGGCCACCGGCAGCGCCATCAGCTGGGTGATCAGTGCCGGGCCGCGGCTCCAGCGGCGGCCCAGGCGCAGCCCGCGGGCCGCGATCAGCGGCAGGGCGGCGAGGGCGAGCAGGGTGATCCCGCCGGTCTCGGCCTGCTGCGGGGAGTCGGGGTCGCCGGCGATGCCCACGAACAGCATGTAGACACCGAGGCCGGCCAGCGCCAGGCCCTCCAGGGCGGTGAGCGCGGCGGCGGCGGTCAGCCGGCCGGGCAGCGCGGCGGGCGGGGCGGACTCGGCGGCGGGGGTCTTCGCGGGCTGCTTCTTACTCACCCCAGCAGGGTAGCCGCGGTGCCCCGGGCCCGGAGGGGGCGGGCAGTAGGGTCGGCCCCGGACGGGGTGGGTAGTCTGGCGCACATGCGTGCACTTCTCGTGGCCAACCCAGCAGCGACGACCACCAGTGCGCGCACGCGCGATGTCCTGATCCACGCCCTGGCCAGCGAGATGAAGCTGGAGGCGGTCACCACCGAGTACCGCGGGCACGCCCGCGACCTGGGGCGCCGGGCCGCGCACGAGGGGCTGGACCTCGTCGTCGCCCTCGGCGGCGACGGCACGGTGAACGAGGTCGTGAACGGGCTCCTGCACGACGGGCCGGATCCGACCCGGCTGCCCCGGCTGGCGGTGGTGCCCGGCGGGTCCACGAATGTGTTCGCCCGCGCCCTCGGGCTCCCCAACGATTCGGTGCAGGCCACCGGCGCCCTGCTGGACGCGCTGCGCGAGGAGCGCGAGCGGACGGTGGGCCTCGGTCTGGCGGCGGGTGCCCCGGGCACGGAGGACGAGTCGGTCCCGGCGCGCTGGTTCACCTTCTGCGCGGGCTTCGGCTTCGACGCCGGGGTGGTGGGCCGGGTCGAGCAGCAGCGCGAACGCGGCAAGCGTTCGACGCACGCGCTGTACGTTCGGCAGCTGATGCGGCAGTTCTGGGAGGAGCCGAACCGCCGGCACGGGACGGTCACGCTGGAGCGGCCCGGCGCGGATCCGGTGACGGACCTGGTGCTGTCGATAGTGTGCAACACCTCACCGTGGACATATCTGGGGAATCGTCCCTTGTACGCCTCCCCGGAGGCGTCGTTCGATACTGCGCTTGACGTATTGGCCCTGGACCGTTTGTCAACTCCGGCGGTCGCCCGGTACGCGACGCAGCTCCTGACCTCCACTCCTGAGCGGGGTCCGCACGGCAAGCACGCGGTGTCTCTGCACGATCTGACCGACTTCACCTTGCATTCGAAGGTTCCGCTTCCGTTCCAGATGGACGGCGATCACCTCGGACTGCGCACCAGCGTTCGGTTCACAGGCGTACGCCGGGCACTGCGTGTGATTGTGTGAGTAGAAGGGCCCCGGGGCCTTTCAGTCGAACGTTTACACGCCGGTCCACCCTCACGATGTAGGGCTGTGACCTAGTAGACACCGACGAATCAAAAAAAACTTTCCGGAAGGGGTTGTATCCCCGTCCGAGGTTTGCGAATCTCTTCATGGCGATCGGGACAGCCCGCAAGACCCGGCACCCACACAGACCGCCAGAACCCCTCCACGAATCTCTGACTGATCACCCGGGAAACTGGGCGGTCGCCCTTCCCTCACGGGGGGATTCGTGAAAGCGTTCACATTCACAAGCAACCTGTTCGCAATACAAGGAGATGGAGCAGCCATGGACTGGCGTCACAACGCCGTTTGCCGCGAGGAAGACCCGGAACTCTTCTTCCCCATCGGCAACACCGGTCCTGCGCTGCTGCAGATCGAGGAAGCCAAGGCCGTCTGCCGCCGCTGCCCCGTCATGGAGCAGTGCCTGCAGTGGGCGCTCGAGTCCGGTCAGGACTCCGGCGTCTGGGGCGGTCTCAGCGAGGACGAGCGCCGCGCCATGAAGCGCCGCGCCGCTCGCAACCGGGCGCGCAACGCCAGCGCCTGACAACGACTTTCGAGCCTCGACGCGCAGCGCGTAGCACCGGACAGCGCTCAGCACCGTGCTCTTGAGCCCCGGACCGAATCCTTCGGTCCGGGGCTCAGTGCTGTGATCCGGCTACGCAGCGTACGGAGGGCGGCGAGGCCGCCCGTCACGCCGGGTGACGGTTCCGCTGCTACTTCTGCGGGCTGGACGGCAGGTCCAGCACGACCTTGGTGCCGCGCGGCGCCGCCGGGACCATGTCGAAGGTGCCGCCGAGCTCCCCCTCCACGAGGGTCCGTACGATCTGCAGCCCGAGGTTGCCGGCCCGCTGGGGGTCGAAGCCCTCGGGCAGCCCCTTCCCGTCGTCGATCACGGTGATCAGCAGGCGCCCGTCCTTGCGGCCCGTGCCCGAGCGCATCGCGGAGACCTCGACGGTGCCGCGCCCGCCCTCGTCGGGGAAGGCGTGCTCCAGGGCGTTCTGCAGGATCTCGGTCAGCACCATGGACAGCGGCGTGGCCACCTCCGCGTCCAGGATCCCGAAGCGGCCGGTGCGCCGGCAGTCCACCTTGCCCGGGGAGATCTCCGAGACCATCGCGATCACCCGGTCGGCGATCTCGTCGAACTCCACGCGCTCGTCCAGGTTCTGAGAGAGCGTCTCGTGCACGATCGCGATCGAACCGACGCGGCGCACGGCCTCGTTGAGCGCTTCCCGGCCCTGCGGCGAATCCATCCTGCGGGCCTGGAGCCGCAACAGGGCGGCCACCGTCTGGAGGTTGTTCTTCACCCGGTGGTGGATCTCCCGGATGGTGGCGTCCTTGGTGATCAGTTCACGTTCGCGACGGCGCAGTTCGGTGACGTCGCGGCAGAGCACCAGGGAGCCGATCCGGGTCCCCTTCGGCTTGAGCGGGATGGCGCGCAGCTGGATGACCCCGCCGTTGCCCTCGACCTCGGTCTCCCGGGGGGCCCAGCCGCTGGCGAGCTTGACCAGGGCCTCGTCCACGGGGCCGCGGGAGGGCGCCAGTTCGGCCGTGGTGGCGCCGAGGTCCTGGCCGACGAGGTCGGAGGCGAGGCCGAGGCGGTGGTAGGCGGAGAGGGCGTTCGGGGAGGCGTAGGTGACCACGCCGTCGGCGTCCAGACGGATCAGGCCGTCCCCGACCCGCGGGGAGGCGTCCATGTCCACCTGCTGGCCGGGGAAGGGGAAGGAGCCCGCCGCGATCATCTGGGCGAGGTCCGAGGCGGACTGGAGGTAGGTCAGCTCCAGCCGGCTCGGTGTACGCACAGTGAGCAGGTTGGTATTCCGCGCGATCACTCCGAGTACGCGTCCCTCGCGGCGCACGGGGATGGACTCGACCCGGACCGGGACCTCCTCGCGCCACTCCGGGTCGCCCTCGCGCACGATGCGGCCCTCGTCGAGCGCGGCGTCGAGCAGCGGGCGGCGGCCGCGGGGCACCAGGTGGCCGACCATGTCGTCCTGGTAGGAGGTCGGACCTGTGTTCGGGCGCATCTGGGCGACCGAGACGTAGCGGGTGCCGTCGAGGGTGGGGACCCACAGCACGAGGTCGGCGAAGGAGAGGTCGGAGAGCAGCTGCCACTCCGAGACCAGCAGGTGCAGCCACTCCAGGTCGGTTTCACCGAGAGCGGTGTGCTGGCGTACGAGGTCGTTCATGGAGGGCACGGGGCGAGCGTACCCCGGGTACGTGTGATGACTTTCCCCACGACGGTACTCGGGAGTATCCAGGAGGGGTTCACTCCGCGTACTGTTGGAGGAAGTGACGGGTTTTCCCGCACCGTCATTGGATGGACAGAACAGAATGGTCTAGTCCAGAATTGACCCCACAGTCTCCGCCCTCCCCGCACAGGAGGACGGAACCGAGGGAGCCGCGCACTCTGCCCTGACTGCGCAGGCCCCTCGCACCGGCCGCCGGGAACCGCACACCTGACGGCCGTAAGTACTCCGGGCTACGGTGCCGGGCGGGTTGAGGGTCCCGCCCTGCACCGTGGCCCAGAGGAATTCCGGGGCCTCTCCCCTTTTCGCCGCCGGCCCGTCGAGCCGGACGAGCCTCCACGGCCAGGCATGCGGGGCCCGTCCCGCCACCGCTTCCCGTACCGCCCCGTCGCCTCCCCGTCGCCGCCCGGCCGCCCCGTCGCGCGACCGCTGCGGCATGCCCGGGAGGCCGGTGTCCGCGATACGGAACACCATGGAAAAGACGGGCGCGAGCCCCCTGCGCACCCGCCCCGCTCTGCTAGATTGGTCTATACCACACCACCACTCCAGATCGGCAGGCCACGCGTGGAAGTTGTCATCGTCCCGGACGCCAAGGCAGGCGGAGAGCTCATCGCGGAGGCCATGGCCGCCCTGGTACGCCGCAAGCCCGACGCCCTGCTCGGCGTGGCGACCGGCTCTACCCCGCTGCCCGTCTACGAGGCCCTCGCGGCCAAGGTCGCGGCCGGTGAGGTCGACGCCTCCGCGGCCCGTATATGCCAGCTCGACGAGTACGTCGGCCTGCCCGCCGGACACCCCGAGGCGTACCGGGCCGTCGTCCTGCGCGAGGTGGTCGAGCCGCTGGGGCTCTCCGCGTCCTCCTTCATGGGCCCGGACGGCTCGGCCGAGGACATCACCGCCGCCTGCGAGGCGTACGACCGGGCGCTGGCCGAGGCCGGCGGGGTCGACCTCCAGCTGCTGGGGATCGGCACGGACGGGCACATCGGCTTCAACGAGCCCTGCTCCTCGCTGGCCTCGCGCACCCGGATCAAGACGCTCACCCACCAGACCCGGGTGGACAACGCGCGCTTCTTCGACAACGACCTGGAGCAGGTGCCGCACCACGTCATCACCCAGGGCATCGGCACCATCCTGGACGCCCGCCACCTGGTCCTGCTGGCCACCGGTGAGGGCAAGGCGGAGGCCGTCGCGCAGACCGTGGAGGGCCCGCTGTCGGCCCTGGTCCCGGCCTCGGCCCTCCAGCTGCACCGGCACGCGACCGTCGTGGTGGACGAGGCGGCCGCCTCGAAGCTCAAGCTGGCCGACTACTTCCGCCAGACCTACGCCGACAAGCCCGCCTGGCAGGGCCTGTAGCGGCCACGGAGCCGTACGGGAAACGCCGCGCCCCCCGGACCCCTGTCCGGGGGGCGCGGCGTTTCCCCCGCGGCCGGGGCGGTCAGCTCCCGGCCCCGCTGGCGACCACCTCGGCGGCGGCGCGGCCGCAGACGCGGGCGGCGCCGTGGGTGGCGATGTGCAGGGCGCCGCGCGGCTCGGCGCCCGGGAGGCCCATCTCGACCACGACGGTGTCCGGGCGGGCCGCGACGAGGGCGTCCAGGACCGCGGTCATCCACGGGTGGCGGTGCGCGTCGCGGACCACGGCGACGACGGTGCGCTCCCCCGCGGCGGCCAGGATCCCGGCGGCGTCGGCGCCCTCCGGGTAGCGGCCCGAGAGGGTGCCCGGCACCAGGGCGGCGAGCTCGTCGGCCAGGCCCCAGGGGGTCTCGTCGCCGACGGCGATGTTCGCGACCGGGGTGAGGGTGGCGACGTAGGCGTCGGTCAGCGGGCCCGCCGAGCCGGTGACGGCCAGGGCCCGGCGGGCGGCGGCCAGCCCGATGCCGGACGCGCGGCCCCCCTCCTGCCGCGCGTCCGGCCGGGCGGCGACGGTCCACGCGGCCAGCGCGCGGACCCGTGCGGCGGCGTCGGCGAGGCGCTCCTGCGGGAGCGTGCCCTCGCGGACGGCGGCGACCAGGGCGTCGCGCAGCCGCAGGACGGTGTCCTCGTCGGCGAGTCCGCCGCCGACGCAGATGGCGTCGGCGCCGGCCGCGATGGCGAGGACGGAGCCGCGCTCGATGCCGTAGGTGCCGGCGATGGCGTTCATCTCCATGCCGTCGGTGACGATCAGGCCCTCGTAGCCGAGTTCCTTGCGCAGCAGCCCGGTGAGGATCCGCGGGCTGAGCGTGGCCGGGCGGGTGGGGTCGAGGGCGGGCACGAGGATGTGCGCGCTCATCACGGCCTTGGTGCCCGCCTCGATGGCGGCCTTGAAGGGGACGAGCTCCCGGGCGACGAGGGTGTCGAGGTCGGCGTCGATGCGCGGGAGGGCGTGGTGGGAGTCGACGTTGGTGTCGCCGTGCCCGGGGAAGTGCTTGGTGCAGGCGGCGACGCCGGCGGCCTGGAGGCCGTCGACGTAGGCGGCGGTGTGCCGGGCGGCGAGGTGGGTGTCGGCGCCGAAGGAGCGGACTCCGATGACCGGGTTGTCCGGGTTGGAGTTGACGTCGGCGGAGGGCGCCCAGTCGAGGTTCACCCCGCAGGCGGCGAGGCGGCGGCCCATCTCGTGGGCGACGCCGCGGGTCAGGGCGGTGTCGTCGACGGCGCCGAGGGCCAGGTTGCCGGGGAAGGAGGAGCCGTCGCGGACCTCCAGGCGGGTGACGTCGCCGCCCTCCTCGTCGATGGCGACGAGGACGTCGTCCCGCTCGGCGCGCAGCTGCGCGGTCAGGGCGGCGAGCTGTGCGGGCGAGGCGATGTTGCGGCCGAACAGGCCGACGGCGGTGAGCCCTTCGCCGATCTGCCGGAGCAGCCAGGCGGGGGCGGTGGTGCCCTCGAAGCCGGGCTGGAGGACGGCGAGGGCGTCGCGGGTGACCTCGTCGGAGGCGGTGGCGCGGTGCGCAAGGACTGTCATGACGGCGTCATCCCTTCACTGCGCCGGAGGTCATGCCGCCGACGGCCTTGCGCTGGAGGAAGATGAAGATGAGCAGGACCGGGATCGCGAAGAGCGAGGACGCGGCCATGGTGGCGCCCCAGTCGTTGCCGAAGGCGGACATGAACTCGGTCAGCCAGAGCGGCAGGGTCTGCGCGGTCTTCTCCTTGTTGAGGATCAGGACCATGGCGAACTCGTTCCAGGCGGTGATGAAGCCGAAGAGCGAGGTGGACATCAGGCCGGGCGCCAGCAGCGGGAAGATCACCTTGCGGAACGCCTGGCCGCGGGTGCAGCCGTCGATCTGGGCGGCCTCCTCCAGGGTCACCGGGACGGCGGCGATGAAGCCGCGCAGGGTCCAGATGGTGAAGGGGAGGATCATCACGAAGTAGATCGCGGTCAGCAGCGGGAGGCTGTTCAGCATCTCGCCGTCACGGGCGATCATGTACATCGCGATGACCATGACCTCCCAGGGGGCCATCTGGGCCATCATCACGGTGAGGACGAGGCCCTTGCGGCCGCGGAAGCGCATCCGGGCGATGGCGAAGCTGGCGGCGAGGGCGACGAGCAGGGCCAGCATGACGGCGCCGAGGGTGACCAGGACGCTGTTGGTGACGTAGGTCCAGAAGTTCTCGACGCCGGTGGCCTTGGCGAAGTTGGCCGTCGTGGGCGTGAAGACGAAGACGGGGTCCTTCGTCAGCATCTGGTCGGCCGGCTTGAGGGCCGAGGAGAACATCCAGTAGACGGGGAAGACGAAGACCAGGGCCAGCAGGAGCGCGCCGATGTTCTTGGCCACGGCGCCGGGACGCACCGGCCGGCGGGTGCGGAGCTGCTGCGCGGGCCGTTCGGGGGCCGCGGGCTTCGGGGCGGTGGTGGTGCTCACTGCTCCTCCTCCTGCTTCAGGATCAGGCGGAAGTAGAAGGACATGACGATCACGAGGATCAGGATCGTCAGGACGGAGATCGCGGCGGCGAGGCCGTAGTGGGCCTGGCTCTGGCCCTCGACGTAGGCGAAGACCGGCAGGATCTCGGAGCCGCGGTCCGGGCCGCCCTTGTTCATGGCGTAGACCTGGGTGAACGCCTTGAAGACCCAGATCACCTCCAGGAAGGTGGTGATGAGGAAGAAGGGCTTGAGGTTCGGGAAGACGATCTTCCAGAAGGTCTGCCAGCCGTTCGCGCCGTCCATGCGGGCGGCCTCGTACAGCTCGGCGCCCACGGTGGTGAGGCCGGCGTACATGTTGAGGGCGACGAAGGGGATGGAGCCCCAGACCACCAGGAGGGTGACGATCACCATCGTGGAGAGGCCGGTCTCCATCCAGTTGTGCTGCTCGTAGCCGGAGAAGCCGGCGGTGCGCATGACCCAGTTCATGACGCCGAACTGCTCGTCGAACAGCCAGCGGAAGACCTGGACGGAGGCGACGATGGGCATGGCCCAGGCCATCACCAGCGCCATGGAGAGGACCAGGCGCATCTTCGTGCCGAGCCTGTTCAGCAGGATGCCGATGAGGCTGCCCAGGACCATGATGAGCGCGACATTGGCCAGGGTGAAGGCGAAGCTGCGGACGACGACGGTCCAGAAGGCGGAATCGCCCAGCAGCTCGGTGTAGTTGGCCAGGCCCGCGAAGGGGTACTTCCGCTGGATGAACTCGACCTTGTTGATGTCCTGGAGGGACAGGATCACGTTCTTGATCAGCGGGTACAGCAGCAGCGTCGCGAGGGCGAGCACGGCGGGCGCGACCAGCAGATAGGGCAGCCATCCCGAGGGGAGCGGCTTTCTGCCTCCGCGAGGCGGCACGGCGCTGGTGCCGGGGGCTGGGGCCGGCGCCTGGGGCCGTCCGGCGGACTTCGGTGGTGCGTCCTGTGGAGCGCTGGTCGTCGCTCCCTGGGAGTGCACGGTCATGGCTTGGCTTCCTCGCGGTTGACTGTGGAGTCAAATGCGCGACCGGGGGCGCGGCGGGTGTCCGGGCACCTGCCGCACCCCCCGGTGCGTTCACACTGCTGGTTCGTGCGGGTACTGCGGGTCCTGCGGGTACTGCGGGTTCTGCCGATACCGCGGGGCGGGACTACTTGTTGATGCGCTTGGCGATCTCGGCGTCCGCCTCGGCGCCGGCCTTGGCCGCGTCCTCACCCTTCAGGACCTTGGTCATGAACTCCTTGATGGGGTTCGGCTCGGTCTCGACGTTCGCCCAGCCCGCGGTGACCGGGGTGATCTTGCCGTTGACGCCGGCCTTGCCCATGGCCTCGGCGAAGGAGCCCGCGGCCGGGGTGAAGTTGGCGCCGGCCTGGTTCGGGAGCAGCGCGCCCTTGGTCTCGGCGGCGTACTTCGTCATCTGGTCCTTGCCGGCGGCGAGGGCCAGCCACTCCTTGGCGAGGTCCTTGTTCTTGGAGCGCTCGGCGACGGCGAGGTTGGAGCCGCCGAGGAAGACGGTGCTGGTCTTGTCGGCCGTCTTGCCCGGGATCGGGAAGTAGCCGAAGTCGGCCTCCTTGCCCGCTTCCTTGAGGGCCTTCTCCGCTCCGCCGGCCTCCCAGCCGAGACCGATCCAGGAGGCGACGCCGCCCTTGGGGACGATGTCGGTGGACTGCTGCGGGTTGGCCTCGTCCTTGTCCTTGGGCGCGGTGGAGAACGCCTGGAGCTTCTTGTAGAACTCCATCGCGGCGCCGGCCTGCGGGGTGCCGAGGGCGCCCTTCCACTTGGAGCCGTCCTTGACGGCGAGGTCGCCGCCCTCGTCCCAGACCAGACCGGCGAGGACGTACCAGCTCTGGCCGGGGAGGTAGATGGGCTGGGTGGCCGGGTCGGCCGCCTTCAGCTTCTCCAGGCCGGCGATCCACTCGTCACGGGTGGTGGGCGGGGTGACGCCGGCCTTGGCGAACGCCTTCTTGTCGTAGATGACGACGCGGTTGGCGGCGTACCAGGGGGCGGAGTAGAGCTTGCCGTCGACCTCGGCCGAGGCGAGCATGCTCTTCTGCCAGGCGTCGGCGCCGAGCTGGGCCCGGTCCTTCGTCAGGTCGGCGAGGCCGCCGGTGACCGCGTAGCCGGCGGTCTGGGTGTTGCCGAGTTCAAGGACGTCCGGAGGGTTGTTCTCGGAGAGGGCCGTGGTGACCTTCTCCTGGATGCCGGTCCACTTCTGCTCCTCGACCTTGACCGTGACACCGGGGTGCTTGGCCGAGAACTCCTTGTTGACCTCGTCGATCCAAGCCTTCGGCGCGGAGCCGTCCATGACCCAGACGGTGATCTCCTTGGGACCCGCGTCGGCCTTGGCCTTGTCGTCGTCCCCGTTGCCACACGCCGCGAGACCGACCATCATGCCCGCGACACCGACCGCCGCGATGAGCTTGCGCTTCACGCCACCCTCCTCAGGGATGCCTGCCTGCACTTCCCTTGCCCGCCGCGGTGACATACGCGAAGTACTGCCGTGGGGCTGGGATCTGATCCATATTGGTGTAGACCAGTAGCTGGAGCTTGGCCTAGACCTATAGGGGTGTCAAGGGTCTAATGAGCGGGTGCCCGGTCCGTTATCGGACCGACACCTGGGGAGAGAGAAGGCCAGTACCCCCACTCGTGTCACCATGTGACCGCACATATCGGAGGAGCCGGTGACGGCAGCGAAACTGGAGTCGGGAAGGCGGGCGGCGATGGCCACCGAAGGCACGCTCACGGAGCCGGAGGGCGGGGCAGTCACCCGGACGGCGCGTGTTCCCAAGTACTACCGACTCAAGCGGCACTTGCTCGACATGACCGAAACCATGCCCCCCGGGACGCCGGTACCGCCGGAGCGCACCCTCGCGGCCGAGTTCGACACCTCGCGGACCACCGTCCGGCAGGCCCTCCAGGAACTGGTGGTGGAGGGGCGGCTGGAGCGGATCCAGGGCAAGGGCACCTTCGTCGCCAAGCCCAAGGTCTCCCAGGCCCTGCAACTCACCTCGTACACCGAGGACATGCGCGCCCAGGGACTGGAGCCGACCTCCCAGCTCCTCGACATCGGCTACGTGACGGCCGACGACACCCTGGCCGGACTGCTCAAGATCAACACCGGCGGACGGGTCCTGCGCATCGAGCGGCTGCGCCTGGCCAGCGGCGAGCCGATGGCCATCGAGACCACCCACCTGTCCGCCAAGCGCTTCCCCGCGCTGCGGCGTTCGCTCGCCAAGTACACCTCCCTCTACACCGCCCTGGCCGAGGTGTACGACGTCCACCTCGCCGAGGCCGAGGAGACCATCGAGACCTCCCTCGCCACCCCGCGCGAGGCCGGGCTGCTCGGCACCGATGTCGGCCTGCCCATGCTGATGCTCTCCCGGCACTCCCTGGACGCCGACGGCGAGCCCGTGGAGTGGGTGCGCTCGGTGTACCGCGGCGACCGCTACAAGTTCGTCGCCCGGCTCAAGCGCCCCGCCGTCTGAGCCGTCCCCCGCGCCGCGTACCGGAATCCCTCGACCGGAATGCGGACGGGGGCTTACGTTCACCAGGCATTCCCCCGTAGATTCCGCCTGCTTACGCAGATGATCGACGAGGGGACGAGGTCATGCCTGAACCGGAAGCAACAGGGACAGAACGGGACACGGCGAGTCCGGCCGCCACACCGGGCTCGCTCTCCCCGAAGTCCGTCGCCGTGTGGGTGCTCGTCGGCCTCGTCGGCGCCATCGGCTGGGGCGTGCTCGCGCTCTCCCGCGGTGAGGAGATCTCCGCCGCCTGGCTGCTCGCCGCCGCGCTGGGCTCGTACGCCATCGCCTACCGCTTCTACGCCCGCTTCATCGCCCACCGCGTGCTCAAGGTGGACGCCACCCGGGCCACCCCCGCCGAACGCCTCGACAACGGTGTCGACTTCCATCCCACCGACCGCCGGGTGCTCTTCGGCCACCACTTCGCCGCCGTCGCCGGCGCCGGGCCGCTCGTCGGTCCCGTGCTCGCCGCGCAGATGGGCTACCTGCCGGGGACGATCTGGATCGTCGCGGGCGTGATCTTCGCCGGCGCGGTGCAGGACATGGTCACCCTGTTCTTCTCCACCCGCCGCGACGGGCGCTCCCTCGGCCAGATGGCCCGGGACGAGATCGGCCCCGTGGGCGGAGCCGCCGCCCTCGTCGCCGTGTTCGCCATCATGATCATCCTGCTGGCGGTGCTGGCGCTGGTCATCGTCAACGCCCTGGCGCACTCCCCCTGGGGCGTGTTCTCCATCGGCATGACCATCCCGATCGCCGTCTTCATGGGCTTCTACCTGCGCGTGCTGCGGCCGGGCCGGGTCACCGAGGTCTCCTTCATCGGCGTCGCGCTGCTGCTGCTCGCCATCGTCGCGGGCGGCTGGGTGGCCGAGTCCTCCTTCGCCGGGACCTTCACCCTGGAGAAGGAGACGCTGGTCATCTGGATGGTGGTGTACGGCTTCCTGGCGTCGGTGCTGCCGGTGTGGATGCTGCTCGCCCCGCGCGACTACCTGTCCACCTTCATGAAGATCGGCACCATCGCGCTGCTCGCCCTCGGGGTGGTCATCGCGATGCCCACGCTCAAGATGCCCTCGGTCACGGAGTTCGCCGCCCGCGGCGACGGGCCGGTCTTCGCCGGGTCGATGTTCCCCTTCGTCTTCATCACCATCGCGTGCGGCGCGCTCTCGGGCTTCCACGCCCTGGTCTCCTCGGGCACCACCCCGAAGATGATCCAGAAGGAGACCCAGGTCCGCATGATCGGCTACGGCGCCATGCTGACCGAGTCCTTCGTCGCCGTGATGGCGATCATCGCGGCCTGCATCATCGAGCCGGGCCTGTTCTTCGCGGTCAACTCCCCCGGCGGCGTCATCGGCACCACCGTGGAATCCGCCTCCCAGGCGGTGACGAACTTCGGCTTCGCGATCTCCCCCGAAGCGCTCGCGCAGGCCGCGAAGGACGTCGAGGAGGCCAGCCTGCTGTCCCGTACGGGCGGCGCGCCGACCTTCGCACTCGGGATGTCCGAGATCTTCTCCGCCGTGCTCGGCGGGGCGGGCATGAAGGCGTTCTGGTACCACTTCGCGATCATGTTCGAGGCGCTGTTCATCCTCACCACGCTCGACGCGGGCACCCGCGTGGGCCGGTTCATGCTCCAGGACAGCCTCGGCAACGTCCACAAGTCCTTCAAGGACGTCAGCTGGAAGCCCGGGGTGTGGTTCGCGAGCGCGATCGTGGTCGGCGGCTGGGGCTACTTCCTGTGGGTCGGCATCAAGGACCCGCTGGGCGGCATCAACCAGCTCTTCCCGCTCTTCGGCATCGCCAACCAGCTGCTCGCGGCGGTCGCGCTGGCCGTCTGCACCACGCTGCTGGTGAAGTCCGGGCGGCTCAAGTGGGCCTGGGTGACGGGTGTCCCGCTGGTCTGGGACGCCACGGTGACGCTGACCGCGAGCTACCAGAAGATCTTCTCGGAGGACGTGAAGGTCGGCTTCTTCGCCCAGCGCGACAAGTACCAGGCGGGCATCGACGCCGACAAGGTGCTGCCGCCGGCGAAGAACATGGACGACATGCACACCGTGGTCACCAACGCCACGGTGGACGGGGTGCTGTGCGCGCTGTTCGCGATCCTGATCCTGGTGGTCCTCGCGGACGCGGCCCGGACCTGCTGGAAGGCCGTCCGGGATCCGGGGTCGGCCACCCTCTCCGAGGTCCCGTGGACCGAGTCGAGGATCGTCGCGCCGGCCGGGCTCATCGCGACCGCCGAGGAGCGCGAACAGCTCGCGGCGGCCGGCCGCGACTCCGGGGGCGGCCAGGTCAAGGAGCCGGTGGCGTGAGCTCCGTACGGAGCGCGCTGGCCCGGGCGCGGTACTGGGTACGGGAGTTCTCCGGCGAGGCCGCCTACGACCGCTACGTGGCCCACGCGCGCTCCCACGACCCGCAGGCGCCGGTCCTCACCCGCCGCGCCTTCGAACACGCCCGCACGGACGCCCGCGAGGCAGACCCCCGCAAGGGCTTCCACTGCTGCTGACCCACCCGAGGGGCCCCGCCGCAACCCGCGCCGGGGCCCCTCCGCATATTCAGCGCACCCAGCCCTCGTACGGGCGCACCCTCCTCGACGGTGCCCGCCACAGACGACAGCGGTGCCCGCCGCCCGGCGTGCGGCACACTCGGGCGCATGGACATGGTGATCAGGCGGGCAGTGCCCGGGGACTACGTGGGGCTCGGGGAGATCACGGCGCGGGCCTATCTCGACGACGGGCATCTGGACTTCAACGAGGACGACGCCTATCTGGGCGTGCTGCGGGACGTGGCCGGGCGGGCCGCGGTGGGTGAGGTGCTGGTCGCCGAGCAGGACGGGCTGCTGCTCGGCGGAGTGACCTTCGCCGCACCCGGGAGCCCGCTCGCGGACATAGCCGGGCCGGACGAGGCCGAGTTCCGGATGCTCGCGGTGGATCACGCCGCGCGGGGCAGAGGGGCCGGGGAGGCGCTCGTACGGGCGTGCATCCAGCGGGCGCGGGCCCTGCCCGGGGTCACCGGCATCGCGCTCTCCACCCAGCGCAGCATGGGCGGGGCCCACCGGATCTACGCGCGCCTGGGCTTCCAGCGCACGCCGGAGCGGGACTGGGCGCCCATCGAGGGCCTGACACTCCTCACGTATCGGCTCAAGCTGTAGCCACGCCGACACTACATGTGGGGGTTGCGGCAACGGGCCGCCCCCACATGTATGCTCATGCCTGCTGTCGCCGCAGGGGAATCCGGTGGGAATCCGGAACTGTCCCGCAACGGTATGAAGTGTCCGACATCCGGACACCAAGTCCGATGACCTGCCGACAGCGTGCCCGGCTCGACCGAACCGGGTGCCGACACGTCCGGGCCTCGCGGTTGGGCCGGTGGACGCCATGCGGGGGTACGCGTTCGCGTCGCGCCCGCGTGCGCCCACCCGCGCCCCGCCCCGCCGATGACCGGGCCGAGCGAGGGAGAGCTCCCGCCGTGACCATCGCGCCTTCCGCACCGCGCGCCGAGTCCATTTCTGGCGACAACACCGAGGGCCCGGGGGCCACGCTGCTGCGTACCCTCACCGAACTGACGGCGGACCTCCCCGACACCGACCCCGGCCGGGTCGCCGCCGCCGCCCTGCGCGGCCGCAGCGCCGCCGCCGACGAGGCCGAACTGCGCGGGCTCGCCACCGAGGCCGCCGCCGGGCTGATCTCCGAGGACCCCGCCTACTCCAAGCTCGCCGCCCGCCTGCTGACGCTGGCCGTCCGCGACGAGGCCGCGAGCCAGGGCTCGACCTCCTTCTCCGCCTCCGTCGCCGTCGGCCACCGCGAGGGCCTGATCGCCGACCGCACCGCCGAGTTCGTCGCCGCCCACGCGGCCCGCCTCGACGCGCTGGTCGAGCACACCCTCGCCGAGGGCGCCGACGACCGCTTCGGCTTCTTCGGCCTGCGCACCCTGCACAGCCGCTACCTGCTGCGCCACCCGATCACCCGCCAGGTCATCGAGACCCCGCAGCACTTCATGCTGCGCGTGGCCTGCGGTCTGGCCGCGGACGAGAGCGTGCAGGCCGTCGAGGAAGTGGCCTCGCTCTACCGGCTGATGAGCCGCCTGGACTACCTGCCCTCCTCCCCCACCCTCTTCAACTCCGGCACCCGGCACCCGCAGATGTCCTCCTGCTACCTGCTGGACTCCCCGCTGGACGAGCTCGACTCGATCTACGACCGCTACCACCAGGTCGCCCGCCTCTCGAAGCACGCCGGCGGCATCGGCCTGTCGTACTCCCGCATCCGCGCCCGCGGTTCGCTGATCCGCGGCACCAACGGCCACTCCAACGGCATCGTGCCGTTCCTCAAGACCCTCGACGCCTCCGTCGCCGCCGTGAACCAGGGCGGCCGCCGCAAGGGCGCCGCCGCCGTCTACCTGGAGACCTGGCACGCGGACATCGAGGAGTTCCTGGAGCTCCGCGACAACACCGGTGAGGACCAGCGCCGTACGCACAACCTGAACCTCGCCCACTGGGTGCCGGACGAGTTCATGCGCCGCGTGAACGCCGACGCCGACTGGTCGCTGTTCTCCCCGGCGGACGTGCCCGGGCTGGTCGACCTGTGGGGCGACGACTTCGACGCCGCCTACCGCAAGGCCGAGGCGGACGGCCTGGCCCGCAAGACCATGCCCGCCCGCGAGCTGTACGGCCGGATGATGCGCACCCTCGCGCAGACCGGCCAGGGCTGGATGACCTTCAAGGACGCCTCCAACCGCACGGCGAACCAGACCGCCGAGCCGGGCACCGTCGTCCACTCCTCCAACCTCTGCACCGAGATCATCGAGGTCACCAACGACGGCGAGACGGCCGTCTGCAACCTCGGTTCGGTCAACCTGGGCGCCTTCGTCCTCACCGAGACCGGTGAGATCGACTGGGAGCGGCTGGACGAGACCGTCCGCACCGCCGTCACCTTCCTCGACCGCGTGGTGGACATCAACTTCTACCCGACCGAGCAGGCGGGCCGCTCCAACGCCCGCTGGCGTCCGGTCGGCCTGGGCGCCATGGGCCTCCAGGACGTGTTCTTCAAGCTCAAGCTGCCCTTCGACTCCCCCGAGGCGAAGGCCCTGTCCACCAAGCTCTCCGAGCGCATCATGCTCGCCGCGTACGAGGCGTCCTGCGACCTCGCCGAGCGCAGCGGCCCGCTCCCCGCCTGGGAGCAGACCCGCACCGCCCGCGGCGTGCTGCACCCGGACCACTACGACGTGGAGCTGAACTGGCCGGAGCGCTGGGCCGCGCTGCGCGCCCGCGTCGCCGCGACCGGTATGCGCAACTCCCTGCTGCTCGCGATCGCCCCGACCGCCACGATCGCCTCGATCGCCGGCGTGTACGAGTGCATCGAGCCGCAGGTCTCCAACCTCTTCAAGCGCGAGACCCTGTCGGGCGAGTTCCTCCAGGTGAACGGCTACCTGGTCGAGGAGCTCAAGCAGCTCGGCGTGTGGGACGCCCAGACCCGCGAGGCGCTGCGCGACGCCTCCGGCTCCGTCCAGGGCTTCGGCTGGATCCCGGCCGAGGTGCGCGAGCTGTACCGCACGGCGTGGGAGATCCCGCAGCGCGGTCTGATCGACATGGCGGCGGCCCGTACGCCGTTCCTGGACCAGTCGCAGTCGCTGAACCTGTTCCTGGAGACGCCCACCATCGGCAAGCTCAGCTCGATGTACGCGTACGCCTGGAAGCAGGGGCTGAAGACCACCTACTACCTGCGCTCGCGCCCGGCGACGAAGATCGCCCGCGCCGCCCAGGCCGCCGCCCCCGTCGCACTGCCCCAGGCCGTCGACGCGGACGCGCTCGCCTGCTCCCTTGAGAACCCCGAGTCCTGCGAGGCATGCCAGTAATGAGCTCCACCGACCACAAGAACCTCCTGGACCCGGGCTTCGAGCTCACGCTGCGCCCGATGCGCTACCCGGACTTCTACGAGCGCTACCGGGACGCGATCAAGAACACCTGGACCGTCGAGGAGGTCGACCTCCACTCGGACGTCGCGGACCTCGCGAAGCTGACGCCCTCCGAGCAGCACATGATCGGCCGGCTGGTGGCGTTCTTCGCCACGGGCGACTCGATCGTCTCCAACAACCTGGTGCTGACGCTCTACAAGCACATCAACTCCCCGGAGGCGCGCCTGTACCTGTCGCGCCAGCTGTTCGAGGAGGCCGTGCACGTCCAGTTCTATCTGACGCTGCTCGACACCTACCTGCCCGACCCGGACGACCGCGCGGCCGCCTTCGACGCGGTCGAGGAGATCCCCTCCATCCGCGAGAAGGCGCAGTTCTGCTTCAAGTGGATGGACTCGGTCGAGAAGATCGAGCGCCTGGAGACGGCCGCCGACCGCCGCCGCTTCCTGCTGAACCTGATCTGCTTCGCGGCGTGCATCGAGGGCCTGTTCTTCTACGGCGCCTTCGCCTACGTGTACTGGTTCCGCAGCCGCGGCCTGCTGCACGGCCTGGCCACCGGCACCAACTGGGTGTTCCGTGACGAGACCATGCACATGAACTTCGCGTTCGAGGTCGTGGACACCGTCCGCAAGGAGGAGCCGGAGCTCTTCGACGACGCGCTCCAGCAGCAGGTCACCGACATGCTCAAGGAGGCCGTGGAGGCGGAGCTGCAGTTCGGCCGGGACCTGTGCGGTGACGGCCTGCCGGGCATGAACACCGAGTCGATGCGCGAGTACCTGGAGTGCGTCGCGGACCAGCGTCTGGTCCGGCTCGGGTTCCCGGCGGTGTACGGCTCGCAGAACCCGTTCTCGTTCATGGAGCTCCAGGGTGTGCAGGAGCTGACGAACTTCTTCGAGCGGCGCCCGTCGGCCTACCAGGTGGCGGTCGAGGGCACGGTGGACCTGGACGAGGACTTCTAGGACCTTCCGGGGCCTCGCGGGATCGTTCCGGGGAGCCGGGATGCGGATGGATGATCATCCGTGTCCCGGCTTCTCGCGTTCCCGGCCCCTCGTGCGCGAGCGCGGTCAGTGGATGACGGGGCCCAGGTGCCAGCCGCCGCGGCGGCGCGGGGTGGGCGGCAGGCCGCCCGAGCGCTGGCGGGGCAGCCATACGAGGCGGGTGGCGACGGCGCGCATCTGGCGGTCGGAGCGGCGGTCGCGCCGGTTGAGGTACAGCGCGGGCCCGATGAGGAGGGCGGCGAAGGAGAGGACGACGAGGTAGTTCACGAAGGTGGTCATGTCTCTACTGTCCGCCTGATCGCCCATGATCGACAGTGGCAGTACTGCCACAGAAGACAGAATTACTGCCACACTGTGTCCATGCTGAAAAACGTGGCCGTGGCCCTCGTCGACGGAGTCGCCCCCTTCGAGCTGGGGATCTTCTGCGAGGTGTTCGGAATCGATCGCAGTGACATGGGACTTCCGGTCTACGACTTCGCCGTGTGCGCGGCCGAGGAGGGACCGCTGACCGTGGGAGGGGGCGCCTTCGCCATCACCCCCGCGCACGGAATCGAGCGCCTGGAGGAGGCCGACCTGATCTGCCTGCCCGCCGCCGACGACGCCGGCCGGCGCATCTACCCCGAGCCCCTGCTCGCCGCCCTGCGCCGGGCCGTGGACCGCGGCGCGCGGGTGCTCAGCGTGTGCAGCGGGGCCTACGTCGCCGGCGCCGCCGGGCTGCTGGACGGCCGCCGGTGCACCACGCACTGGATGCACTCCGCCGCCCTGGCCCGCCGCTTCCCGCGCGCGGTGGTCGACCCGGACGTGCTGTACGTGGACGAGGGCCCGGTGATCACCGCCGCGGGCACCGCCTCCGGCATCGACGCCTGCCTGCACGTGATCCGCCAGGAGCACGGCGCCGAGACGGCCAACATCATCGCGCGCCGGATGGTCGTCCCGCCGCACCGGGACGGCGGCCAGGCCCAGTTCATCCAGCGGCCGCTGCCCCGCACCGCCTGCGACACCGTGGGCGAGGTGATCGCCTGGATGGGCCGCCACCTGGAGGAGGAGATCACCGTCGAGCAGCTGGCCGAGCGCGCACACATGTCCCCGCGGACCTTCGCCCGCCGCTTCCTCCAGGAGACCGGCACCACCCCGTACAAGTGGGTGCTGCGCCAGCGCGTCCTGCTCGCCCAGGAGCTGCTGGAGACCACCGACGAGACGGTCGACGCGATCGCCGGCCGCTGCGGCTTCGGCAACGCGGCCGCCCTGCGCCACCACTTCCTGCGCACCCTGGGCACCACCCCGAACGCCTTCCGCCGCACCTTCCGCGGCCCCCGGCTGGCCGCCTGACACACCGAAAGGCCCCGCTCCGGATCCGGGGCGGGGCCTTCGGGCGTACGCGGTACGGGGCCGCGCGGGGACGGTCAGGCGTTCGGGACCGTCTCGTAGCGCGGGGTGCCCTCGGACATCTGTCGCAGCGCGTCCTTGCGGTCGCGCTTGGAGAGCCGGTCGATGTACAGGTAGCCGTACAGGTGGTCCGTCTCGTGCTGGAGGCAGCGGGCGAAGTAGCCGGTGCCGCGGACCTTGACCGGGTTGCCCTGGGCGTCCTGCCCGGTGACCTCGGCGTAGTCCGGGCGGGCCAGCGCGGCGTAGGCCGTCGGCACCGACAGGCAGCCCTCGTTGGAGTCGTCCAGCACCCGCGCGGCCGCCGGCAGCTCGACGAGCTTCGGGTTGACCACGACACCGGTGTGGCGGACGCCCTCGTCGTCCGGGCAGTCGTAGACGAAGACCTTGGCGTCCACACCGATCTGGTTCGCGGCCAGGCCCACGCCCTCGGCGGCCTTCTGGCTGGCGAACATGTCGTCGATCAGCCGCGCCAGCTCGTCGCCGAACTCGGTGACGTCCTTGCACTCGCGGTGCAGGACCGGGTTGCCGACCACCGTGATGGGGCGGGCGGTACCGCGCTCCCGGTGGGCGAGCTCGCGCGCCTCACAGTCCTCGGTGTCCACGACGTACCCGTCGTTCACGCTCTCGACGACCTCGTTCTCCTGCTGCGCCATGTCTCCGCCGTACGCCTTCCGTAAATGCTGCCCGTCACCGATGTGCCCGTACAGCCTACGGCCCCGGCTCAGCAGACTTCTTCGAGATCCCGCCACTCGCGGGTGCCCGGACTGTCCGCGACCCAGCCGTCGAGCAGCCCGCGCACCAGCCCGGCCGGGGCCGCGATACCGCATTCGCGCTCCGGCACCCACAGGGAACCGGACCCGGCGGTACGGTGCCCCAGCGGCCCGGGGTGCCCCGGCTCGCTGTGGTCGTGCGGGTCCAGGTGCTCGCCGTCGCCCTCGTCGCTCGGCATCTCGCTCTCCGAGCAGGTCCGGCACAGCAGCCGCACCGACGAGGACCAGTCCTCGGCGGCGAAGCCCGCGTCCGAGGCCAGCTGCTCCAGCGCGTCCCGGTCCGCCTCCGTGGCCGCCTCCAGCAGCACCACCCAGGTCGGCACCGGCGACGGCGCCCACAGCTCGATCTCGTCGAACACCGGGTACGAGGGCCCGGCCGCGGTCACCCGCTCGCCGTGCGGGACCCCGTCGTGCAGCACGACCTCGCCCCAGCGCCGCCCCGAGGAGGGCAGCGGGATCGACAGGACCTCCAGCCGCGCCGGGTCCAGCCTGCGGCCCCACACCACCTCGGCCTCGCCCTCGGGCGAGAGCCGCACGGCGGCGCTGCCGAGCTCCATGCCGACCGGTTCGCCGTTCCCGCCGCCGTGCGGGTCGCCGGGCACCTTGAGCCCGTACGCCTGCCAGGCCCGCCGGGCCAGCGGCCAGTCCTGGAGCGCGGTGGCGGCGATGCCGACGTTCCACCAGTCCGGGGCGCCCGTCTCCCGGTCCAGCAGGGCCACGGCGCGCAGGCCGGCGGCCCGCGCCTGTTCCCAGTCGTGCCGGAACTTGTGCAGGAGCGCCAGATTGAACCAGGACTCGGACAGCCAGGGCTCCAGGTCCGCCGCTCTGGTCAGGAGCGCTCCCGCGTCCTCGTACCGACCGTCGCCGATCAGCGTGAACGCGCGGTCGGTGGCCTGCCGCCACGAGGCGGAGGGCCTGTGCCGTACCTTCCCGAAGATCCTCACGATTCCCGCCTGCCTGGGGGCACCCTCCCGGCGGAAGCCGGGACACTTACGGTGCAGCCTTGCGGACACTCTTACTGGCATCCAACCATGCCCGCTCGGACGGCCGCTCATTACCCATGGGTTACCCCGGTGGGACGGGTACGACTCGGGCCCGTTCCCCCCTGGCCAGAACCCTCGCGAGGCACTCCACGACCTCCGGCTGGTAATCCCGCCCGGTGCCCAGCCGGAGCTGTTCCAGGGCCTCCAGTGAGCCGCCCGGGTGACGGCCGGCGCCGGCGAGCCGGGCCGCCAGGTCCTCGTACGCGTTCACCGCGCGCACGATCCGGGCGGGGACGGGCTGCTCCCGGTACGGATCGGCCTGCCGCTCCACCACCTCCGCGACCTCGGCGGGCACCCCGGTCTGCCGGGCCACCTCCCCGCCCAGCCCGGCGATCCGGCGGGCCTCGGCGGCGGGCAGCCCGGCCGTGGCCCCGTCCGGCACCGGGTCGACCAGGGAGAGCTGGCCGATGTCGTGCATCAGGGCCGCGTACTCCAGCACCGTGAGCTCCCGCTGCGACAGGCCCAGCTCCCGGCCGACCGCGCAGCTGAGGGCGGCGACCCGGCGGGAGTGGCCGGGTGGGGTGTATCCGGCGATCTCGGTGGCGCGGGCCAGGGAGGTGATGGTCTGGCGGTAGGTGGTGCGGATCGCGGTGATCCGGTGGAAGGACAGCTGCGTCAGCAGCAGCGGCACACTGAGCACGGGGACCGCCCACAGCCCCGCGACGGCCACGCCCAGCGCCATCACCACCCCGGTGGCGCCGATCGCGGAGCCGATGCCGAGCCGGGCGCGCAGCTCGTCGCGCAGCAGGTGGCCGTACGGGCGCCCCGTGCGGCCCCCGGCCAGCGCGGCGGCGAGCACGGCGTCGCACAGGGCGGTCAGGCCCAGCAGGAGGACCAGGAAGAGCGCGAGCCCCGGGCCCTGCCCCACGGCCCCGCCCGCCGCGTGCAGCGGCTGGAAGCAGACGGCGGCGAAGGCCACGGTGAGCACCCGCCGCGCCAGGTGGTCGGCGGCGGGCCCCCGGCCGCGCGCCACGTGCGGGACGATCCCGGCCAGCGCGGCGGCGACCACGACGGCGAGGGTCTGGAGCACGCCGTGCCGGGTGGGGAGGCCCGCGTTCTGGCCGAGCAGGGCGTAGGCGAGGGCCCCGGCGGCGCCGAGCGGGGCGGGCTGCGGCCCGGCGAGCCCGCCCGGATCCCGGCGGGCGAGCTCCCCCAGGGCGATCAGGGCGCCGAAGGCGAGGGCGGTGCCGGACTCCGCGAGCCCGTGCCACAGGGTGTGCGCGAGCGCGGCGAGCGCGAGCAGCACGGCGGCGGCGCGCACGCCCCGGGCGACGGCCCCCCTCACCGCGGCCCCCGGGCGCCGGGCTCGTCCGCGGCGGCCCCCTCGCGGCGGGCGGCGGGCCCGGGCAGCGCCCCCGGGGGCCCGGGGCTGCGCGGCGGCGGGGCGGCGGGCCCCGGCGCGGCCCCGCCCGCGCCTGCCGCCGGGGCGGCGGGGGCCGGGGCCGCAGGGGCCGCAGGAGCCGGGGGCGCGGCGGCCGGGTCGGCGATCACCTGGAGGTCCTCGTCGGAGGTGACCACCGGATGCCAGCCGTGCCGCCCGATGGCCTCGGTGAGGGCCCGCACCATGGCCGGGTCGAAATGGGAGCCCGCGCAGCGCTCCAGCTCGCCCAGCGCGGCCGGCACCGGGCGGGCCCGGCTGTAGGAGCGGGTCGAGGTCATCGCGTCGAAGGCGTCGGCCACCGCCACCACCCGGGCCAGCACCGGGATCTGCTCCCCGCTCAGCCCGTAGGGGTAGCCCGAGCCGTCGACCCGTTCGTGGTGGTGCAGGATCGCGGACCGGGCCTCCCCGAGGAAGCCGATGCCGCGCACCATCTCGTGCCCGTACTCGGGGTGCAGTTCGATGGTGCGGCGCTCCTGCGGGGTGAGCGGGCCGTTCTTGCGCAGCAGCCGGGTGGGGACGCCCAGTTTGCCGACGTCGTGCAGGATCCCGGCGATGCGGACCACTTCCAGCCGGTCCTCCGCCATGCCCAGTTCGCGGGCGATCATGGTGGACGCCTGGCCGACGCGCTCGCTGTGCCCGCGCGTGTAGCGGTCCTTGATGTCGACGGCCTGGACGAGGGCGCGGATGGTGGCCCGGTGGGCGGCGCGCTCGCGGTGGTACTGGGCGAAGACCCAGCAGGAGACGTACATCGGCAGCAGGACGAGCAGCGCGGCCGGGAGTCCGTACGGGCTGCGCCACATGACGGCCATCATCAGCCCGGCCAGCCCGTGGACGCAGTGCGGGGCGAGGGACCGGCCGAGCGGGACCCGCCAGGCGGAGGTGAGGGGCCGGCCCTCCACCGCGGCCAGGACGCCCCCGTCGAGCAGGGTGATCACCAGGCAGAAGGCCCCGGCGGCGGCCATGGCGGGCAGCAGCACGTACGGGAAGTCGGCCAGGTCCGGGCCGCTTCCGGCGCGGGCGGCGGGGCCTCCGCCGAGGGCGGCCGGCCCGTGCAGCAGGCCGAACACCAGGGCGGCGGCCCAGGCGGCCAGCGCCTGCTGCGCGCCGTGCCACACCCGGCGCACCCCGGCGGCCGGCCGCTCGGCGGCGCCCGCGAAGCCGCCGGGCAGCGCGACGAGCGCGGCGGCGGCCGGCGGCAGCAGGAAGACGGCGGCGAGCACCACGGGGAAGAAGGAGCCCAGGCCCTCGGGGACCCGGGTGCCGGGCAGCGGGCAGATCCGGACGAGTTCGCAGCCGAGGTGGAGCACGGCGAGCAGGGCCACGGCCACCCAGGGCGTGGCGGGATCCGTCAGGGCGGGGGCGGTGCAGGCGGCGGCCGCGAGGACGGCGCACAGGACGTGGCCGCGGGCCGCCGGCGGTGGTTCCCGCATGGCGCTCTCCTCCCCTGGGCCGTGCGAAGCCTGACGCCGCGTCGGACCGGCACCGTCTCGGGAGAATAGGTGGGGCCCCCGGCCGGGGTGGGCCACATCGTGGCATTCCGGCATGCGGACGCCCCCGGATTAGCACATTCGGGTGAACGAACGGCTCTTCCGGGGGCGGCGGTCGGGAACGCGGCCGAACAGGTGCGCGATCAGCCGGGGGCGGGGTTGTCGGCGGTGACGTCGTGGTCGGGCACGGCCTGGCCCGAACGGATCAGCTCGATCCGGCCCATCACCTTCGACCGCAGGTCGGCCGGCACGTCGTCCGAGCCGCAGCAGCGCTTGACCAGCTTCTTCACGGCCTGCTCCAGGCCGTACTTCTCCAGACAGGGATTGCACTCGCCGAAGTGGGTCTCGAACTTCGTGCAGTCGCTGTCGGGCATCTCATGGTCGAGGAACTCGTACAGGTGGTCCAGGACCTCAGAGCACTCTGTCTCGTGCGGCTCTCCGCAACTCATGAGCCCGAGCCTTTCCGGTCGTCCGTCTCTCCCGCGCCCGCGGGAACCAGCCCGCGCTCGCGGGCGTAGTCCTCCAGCATTCCGCGGAGCTGGCGGCGGCCACGGTGCAGTCGTGACATGACCGTTCCGATGGGTGTACCCATGATGTCCGCGATCTCCTTGTACGCAAAGCCCTCTACGTCCGCAAGATAGACCGCGATGCGGAACTCCTCCGGGATGGCCTGCAGGGCCTCCTTCACGTCCGAGTCGGGCAGGTGGTCGAGCGCCTGCGACTCGGCGGAGCGCAGACCCGTCGACATGTGCGACTCGGCGCGGGCCAGCTGCCAGTCCTCGATCTCCTCCGCCGCGCTGCGCTGGGGCTCGCGCTGCTTCTTGCGGTAGGAGTTGATGAACGTGTTGGTCAGGATGCGGTAGAGCCACGCCTTGAGGTTGGTGCCCTCGCGGAACTGGTGGAAGGACGCGTACGCCTTCGCGTACGTCTCCTGGACCAGGTCCTCGGCGTCGGCCGGGTTGCGCGTCATGCGCAGCGCGGCCGAGTACATCTGGTCGAGGTAGCCGAGGGCGTCCCGTTCGAAGCGCGCGTTGCGCTCCAGGGTCGTCTCCTCCGCGTGGCCTTCGTCGGTCCCAGCGACAGGACCCACCTCCTCCGACTGCGTGGCGGCTCCGAAAGCGGATCCGCTCGAATCGGAGAATAGTCGACCTTCCCGGCCCCCCGCCGCTCGGAGTGAGCCGCGCCTGGGGGCGGGCAGCACCGTCCAGTCCAGGTCAGCGGCCTGCGAACGGTTCTGGCTGATGACCTGGGTCATGCGCTCCCTCTCCTCCGACGTTCCCGTACGTACCGACATCCGAGACAACAGAGGGGCCGGGCGGCGCATTCCCGGGCGGGGGAAGGGATTTCGGTGCCGGGCCCTGGGCCGTCGGGGCGGTCGGGCGGCCGTCAGCCGGGCAGCCGCGCGAGCCAGTCCGCCACAGCGTCGGTGATCGTCCGCAGGGCCTCCTCCTGGGTGGTGTCCGCCTTCTTCGGCACCGCGAAGCCGTGATCGCCGTGCGCCACCTCCACCAGCTCGTACGGGTGCTCCGCGGCCGGCTGCGGGAACTCCTCCGGCCGCCCGAAGGGGTCCCGGCCGCCCTGGACCACCAGGGTGGGCAGGCCCGAGCCGGTGAGCTCGGCGGCGCGGGACTTCTCGGGGCGGCCCGGCGGGTGCAGCGGGAAGGCCAGCGCCAGCACCCCGGCGGCGCCGAGGCCGGCGGAGGTCCGGCAGGCCACGCGGGCCCCGGCGCTGCGCCCGCCGGCGACCACCGGCGGTCCGGGCGCCGCGAGCGCGGGCCAGAGCCCGCGCCAGCCCTCGTCGAGCACCTTGGGGGCGGCGGCGACCTTCTTCCCGGCGACCCGCCAGGGCTGTTCGACCAGGGCCACGGTGATCCCGCGGGCGGGCAGGGCGGCGGCCAGGGCCTGGAGGTCGCGGGCCTCGACCCCGCCGCCGGCCCCGTGGCTCACGGCGAGCACCAGCCGGGCCCGGCGGGCGGGGTGCCAGAGGATGCGGGCCTCGCCCGCCGGGGTGTCGACGCTCTCGGTTCGGGTGGTGGTCATGGCCCCCATCCTGCCCGGGGCGCCCGGAGGGGACGGCCTAGAAGAGGGTCTGCTCCTCCGGCGCGGCGAGTTCCGTGAGCAGTTCCGGGCCGTTGTTGCGGACGCTGCTGACGGCGGTGGAGACCGGGTAGGCCCGCATCAGCCCGCCCGGCGGGGGCGCCAGCAGCTCGCGGAGGGAGCCCTCGGTGTCGGTGTCGGCGGGGTCCAGCCAGGCGTCCCAGCGGTCGGGGGTGAGCATCAGCGGCATCCGCGGGTGGATGTCGGAGAGCGAGCGCGGCCCCTCGGCGGGGGCCACCCCCAGGGGGGTGGTCTCGGCCTCGGTGGTGATCACCGAGCAGGTGACCCGCCAGGCGAGCGGGTGCTCGACGGGCAGGGTCCGGTCGCGCCAGAACTCGTATATGCCGGCCATGGCGAAGGGGGCGCCGTCGGTGGGGAGCACGAAGTAGGGCTGCTTGCGGGCCCGCTTCTTCCTGCCCTCCACCTCCAGCTCGCGTTCGTCGTGGGCGGTGACCCACTCGTAGTAGCCGTCGGCGGGGACGAGGCAGCGGCGCTGGGCGAAGGCGCGGCGGAAGGAGGGCTTCTCGTGCAGGGTCTCGGACCGGGCGTTGATCATCCGGGCGGCGCCGTCGGGGTTCTGCGCCCAGGAGGGGACCAGGCCCCATTTCAGGACGCGCAGCTGGCGAACCGGACGCGCGTGCGAGGCGTCCTTGAGGGGGCGGTCGAGGACGACATGGACGTCCTTGGTCGGCGCCACGTTCCAGTCCGGGGCCAACGCCTCCTCGGGCTCCCACCGTTCGATGCCGAAAGCCTCCACCAGCTCCTCGGCCCCACGACTCGCTGCATACCGTCCGCACATGGCTGCCACACTGCCATGTCACCCGTACACCACCGCAAGGAGTCCGCCACCCCATGGACAGCAGCACGACCGCCGGCCTCTGGGACCGGCTCACGGGCATACAGACCCCGCCCGACCGGTGGCTGGTGATCGCCACCGGTCTGGTCGCGCTGGTGGCGGTGGGGCCCCGCCCGCTGTGGCGGCTGTCCCGCAACGCCATCACCATCGCGCACGAGGGCGGGCACGGACTGCTGGCGCTGCTGACCGGCCGGCGCCTGAGCGGGATACGGCTGCACTCCGACACCAGCGGGGTCACCGTCAGCCGGGGCCGGCCCACCGGCCTGGGCATGATCCTCACGGCCGCCGGCGGCTACACGGCGCCCTCGCTGCTCGGCCTCGGCGGGGCGGCCCTGCTGTCCGCGCACCGCATCACCCTGCTGCTGTGGGCGGCCACCGCCCTGCTGCTGGTCATGCTGGTGATGATCCGCAACGCGTACGGGGCGCTGACGGTGGTGCTGACCGGCGGGGCCTTCCTGCTGGTGTCCTGGCTGACCCCCGCCGAGGTGCAGGCGGGCTTCGCGTACCTCGTGGTGTGGTTCCTGCTGCTCGGCGGCGTACGGCCGGTGTTCGAGCTGGGCGCGAAGCGCAGGGGCGGCGGGGCGCCCGACTCGGACGCCGACCAGCTGGGCCGGCTCACCCACCTGCACCCGGTGGTGTGGCTGCTCTTCTTCCACGTCGTCGCCCTGTGCTCGCTGCTCGGCGGCGGCCGCTGGCTGCTCGGCCTCTGACCGTCCACCCCCCGGGACGGGACGGCGATCAAGATCTGGGTACGGAGGAAGCCACTAAAGTGGGGGCCATGACCGAGACCCCCGCGCTCCCTGCCCTCTGGCCCGCTCCGCTCGCCGAGGGGACCGTCCACGCCACCGTCACGGTGCCGGGGTCCAAATCGGTCACCAACCGCGCCCTGGTGCTCGCCGCGCTCGCCTCCGAGCCCGGCTGGGTGCGCCGCCCGCTGCGCTCGCGCGACTCCCAGCTGATGTCCGACGCGCTGCGCTCGATGGGCGTGGGCATCGAGGAGACGGTCTCCTCCAGCTCCGCCGGGGCGGGCGCGAGCGGCGAGGCGTGGCGGGTCATCCCGGCGGCCCTGCACGGCCCGACCACCGTGGACGTCGGCAACGCGGGCACGGTCATGCGCTTCCTGCCGCCCGTCGCCACCCTCGCCGACGGCGACATCCGCTTCGACGGCGACCCGCGGTCCTACGAGCGCCCCCTCGGCCAGGTCATCACCGCCCTGCGCACCCTCGGGGCCCGCATCGACGACGACGGCCGCGGCGCCCTGCCGATGACCGTCCAGGGCGGCGGCGCCCTGGAGGGCGGCACGGTCGAGATCGACGCCAGCAACTCCTCGCAGTTCGTCTCCGCGCTGCTGCTTTCCGCCCCCCGCTTCAACCAGGGCGTCGAGGTCCGGCACGTGGGCACCAGCCTGCCGTCCATGCCGCACATCCGGATGACCGTGGAGATGCTGCGCGCCGCGGGCGCCCAGGTCGACACCCCGGAGGCGGGCGGCGAGAAGGACGTCTGGCGGGTCGCCCCCGGCGCCCTGCTCGGCCGCGACATGGTGGTGGAGCCGGACCTGTCCAACGCCCAGCCCTTCCTGGCCGCCGCGCTGATCACCGGCGGCACGGTCACCGTCCCGGACTGGCCGCACCGCACCACGCAGCCCGGGGACGCGCTGCGCCGGATCTTCACCGAGATGGGCGGCTCCTGCGAACTGACCGACGCGGGCCTGGTCTTCACCGGCACCGGCAAGATCCACGGCATCGACGTGGACCTCAGCGAGGTCGGCGAGCTGACCCCGGGCATCGCCGCGGTGGCCGCGCTGGCCGACTCCGAGTCGGTGCTGCGCGGTGTCGCCCACCTGCGCCTGCACGAGACCGACCGGCTCGCCGCGCTGACCAAGGAGATCAACGCGCTCGGCGGCGACGTCACCGAGACCGAGGACGGCCTGCGCATCCGCCCGCGCCGGATGCACGGCGGGGTGTTCCACACGTACGACGACCACCGCATGGCCACCGCGGGCGCGGTGATCGGGCTGGCCGTGGAGGGCGTACAGATCGAGAACGTGGCGACGACGGCGAAGACCCTGCCGGACTTCCCGAAGATGTGGACGGACATGCTGGCCGGACGGCCGGGCTCCGGAGCGGGTGCGGGAGCGTAGGGCCCGTCATGCGCAGGTACGGCAAGCACACCGACGAGGACGACATCCGCCAGCGCCCGAACCCCAAGGGCAACCGGCCGCGGACCAGCATCCGGCCCAAGCACGAGGACGCCTCCGAGGGCTTCGTCCTCACCGTGGACCGCGGCCGGCTGACCTGCCTGGTCGACGGCCGCACCGTCACCGCCATGAAGTCCAGGGAACTGGGCCGCAAGGCGGCGGTGGTGGGCGACCGGGTGTGGATCGTCGGTGACCTGTCCGGCAAGAAGGACACCCTGGCCCGCATCGTGCGGATCGAGGAGCGCAAGTCCGTCCTGCGGCGCACCGCCGACGACGACGATCCGTACGAGCGGGTGGTCGTCGCCAACGCCGACCAGCTGGCCATCGTCACGGCCCTGGCCGATCCGGAGCCCCGGCCCCGGATGATCGACCGCTGCCTGGTCGCGGCGTACGACGCCGGGCTGGAGCCGCTGCTGGTGCTCACCAAGTCGGACCTGACCTCCGCGGACAAGATCCTGGAGATCTACGCCACGCTGGGCCTGAACTACGTGGTGACCAACCGCGAGGAGCTGGCCGCGGGCGACGCCGCCGAGCGGGTCCGCGAGCGGCTGACCGGGCGGATCACCGCCTTCGTCGGGCACTCCGGTGTCGGCAAGACCACCCTGGTGAACTCGCTGGTCGCCGAGGGCCGCCAGCGCGCCACCGGCCATGTCAACGCGGTCACCGGCCGCGGCCGGCACACCACCACCTCGGCGCTGGCGCTGCCGCTGCCGAGCGGGGACGGCTGGGTCATCGACACCCCGGGCGTGCGCTCCTTCGGCCTGCACCACGTGGACCCGTCCCGGGTGATCCTGGCCTTCCCGGACCTGGTGCCGGGTACGGAGGAATGCCCGCGGGCGTGCAGCCACGACGAGCAGGACTGCGCGCTCGACGCCTGGGTGGAGAGCGGCCACGCGGATCCGGCGCGGCTGTACTCGCTGCGGCGGCTGCTGGAGACCCGGGAACGCCGCGAGGGGGACTGACCCTCCGGCGGCTGTGCCGTGTTTGTCGGGCAACGGCTCCGGACAAATGCATAATCGCACCGAGTGACGCGATGTCACCTGACGCGGGGAGGCATTCGCCATGGCGTGGCTGCTGGTCGTGGTCGCCGGACTGCTGGAGACCGGTTTCGCGGTCTGCCTCAAGCTCTCCCACGGGTTCACCCGGCTGTGGCCGACCGTCGCCTTCGCCTGCTTCGCGCTCGGCAGCTTCGGGCTGCTGACGCTCGCGCTCAAGAAGCTGGACGTGGGCCCGGCGTACGCGGTGTGGACGGGCATCGGGGCGGCCGGGACGGCGATCTACGGGATGATCTTCCTCGGCGACCTGGTCTCCACCCTGAAACTCGTCTCGATCACGCTGGTCATCCTCGGCGTCATCGGGCTCCAGCTGTCCGGATCGGCGCACTGAGCAGCCCCAGCAGCTCCCCCGGACCCGGCTCCTCCCCCGGGGCGACCACGTAGGAGAGCGCCAGCCTGACCGCCAGCTCGCACCGCTGCGGCCCCTCCCCCGGCATCAGCGCGGCCGCCGCCCGGTCGCGTACGGCACGGGCCAGTTCGCCCGGGCCCGGGGTGCGGGCGCCCGCGGCGGGCAGGGCGGGATCCCAGCCGCCGGTGAGCAGGGCCCGCAGCAACGGCCGCGCGCGGGCCGCCCGTACGGTCCACTCCGCGACGGCGGCGAGCCGGTCGGAGGCCCGGAGCGGGGCGGACAGCGCCCGGTCCACGCCCTCCAGATACCGGTCGGCCTCGCGGCGGACCAGGGCCCGGCCCAGGCCCGCCTTGCCGCCGAACTCGTTGTAGAGGGTCTGCCGCGACACCCCGGCCGCGGCCGCCACCTCGACCATGCGCACGTCCGGCCAGGGGTGCGCGGAGAGCGCCGCTGCCGCCGCGTCCAGCAAGGTCTCCCGCGCTGCCGGCATCCGCGCCTCCCCCGCTCGGCCCTGCGGCCAGATTTGACGGGCCGCCAGGGCCTGTCAAGGGGCGCGTGCGCGGCCAGGGGCGGGATCCGGCCGCACTGCGGACCTCGCTCGCCGGGGCCGGCCGGTCCCGATACTGTTCGGGCATGCCCGAGTATGACGATGACCTGCGCCTCGCCCTCGAACTCGCCGACGCCGCGGACGCCACCACGATGGAACGGTTCCGCGCCCTCGACCTCAAGGTCGAGACGAAGCCGGACATGACCCCGGTCACCGAGGCGGACCGGGCCGCGGAGGAGGTCGTCCGGGCCGGCATCGAGGCCGCGCGGCCGGACGACGCCATCCTGGGCGAGGAGTACGGCCTCAAGGGCAGCGGCCCGCGGCGCTGGGTCGTGGACCCGATCGACGGGACGAAGAACTACGTGCGCGGGGTCCCCGTCTGGGCGACCCTGATCTCCCTGATGGCCGAGGACGCCGACGGGGAGTTCCGCCCGGTGGTGGGCGTGGTGTCGGCGCCGGCACTGGGCCGCCGCTGGTGGGCGGCCCGCGGCCGGGGCGCGTACGCGGGCGGCGCGCTCGGCGAGCCGACCCCGGTGGGCGTGTCGAAGGTGGGCGCGCTGGGCGATGCCTCGTTCGCGTACTCCTCGCTGGGCGGCTGGGAGGAGCAGGGCCGGCTGCCCGGCTTCCTGGAGCTGACGCGGGCCTGCTGGCGGACCCGCGGCTACGGCGACTTCTGGCCGTACATGATGGTCGCGGAGGGCTCGCTGGACCTGTGCGCCGAGCCGGAGCTGAACCTGTGGGACATGGCGGCGGTCGCGGTGGTGGTCGAGGAGGCCGGCGGCCGCTTCACCAGCCTGGACGGGGTGGCGGGCGTGCACGGCGGGAACGCGGCCGCGTCGAACGGGCTGCTGCACGACGAGATGCTGGAGCTGCTGCGCCCGCGCGGCTGACCGGCGCGGCGGAGAGCGGCGTACGCGCCGGGCGCACGGCTCACGTGGCCCCGGCGCGCTCCTCCCGCACGCCTCCTTGCTGGTGCCCGCGGTCCGTGGGAATCTGAGAATCCCCACGCTTGTGCGCTTGTGAAACGTTTCTCGTGAGACGTTCCACCGGCCGCACCCACCCCGGCGCGGGGGCTCACCCCCAGGAGGTGGCTCTCTTCATGCTCGTCCGTGACGCCATGAGCACCGTGATCCTCACCCTCGGACCCGCACACACCCTCCGGCAGGCGGCCTGCCTGATGTCCGGCCGGCGCGTCGGCGCGGCCGTCGTCCTCGATCCCGACCACTGCGGCATCGGCATCCTGACCGAGCGCGACATCCTCAACTCCCTCGGCGCGGGCCACGATCCGGACCGCGAGTCCGTGGCCGCGCACACCACCGGCAATGTGGTCTTCTGCACCCCCGACGCCACCGTGCAGGAGGCCGCCGAGGCCATGGCGAACGGCGGCTTCCGGCATCTGATCGTGCTGGAGCACGGCGGACCGGTGGGCATCGTGTCCGTGCGCGACGTCATCCGCTGCTGGGTCCCGGCCCGGCGCAGCGGCGTGGCGGCCTAGGTCCCGGACAGGCCCCGGGTCCCGGACAGACCCGGCGGCCCGGACAGGCTCTGAGCAAGCCGGAGGGCCGGACCCCGGCAGGGGTCCGGCCCTTCAGCTCTCGGCGAGCCGGTGCCTCAGCCGCGGAGGGCCTGGACCGCGGCCTCCAGCCGCTTGCCGAAGTCACCGTCCGCCTGGCGGAAGTTGTCGATCGCGCGCTCGGCGATGTCCTCGCGGGAGACCTTGGCGATGAAGCCGGACAGGTTCTCGATGAGGCGCGCCTTCTCCTCCTCCGAGAGCAGCCGGTAGAGGTTGCCCGCCTGGACGAAGTCGTTGTCCTCGGCGTGGAGGGGGGCCTCGTGGTGGCCCGTGCCGCCGCTCACGCCGACCGGCTGCCACAGCGGGCTGTCGGTCTGGCGCGGACCGCCGAAGCTGTTCGGCTCGTAGTTCTTCGCGCCCTTGTGGCGGCCGTCGTAGAGGTAGCCGTCACGGGAGTGGGTGCGCGCCTCGGTGGCGTGCGGACGGTTCACCGGCAGGTGGTCGGCGTTGATGCCGACGCGGTAGCGGTGGGCGTCGCCGTAGGCGAAGAGGCGGCCCTGGAGCATCTTGTCCGGGGAGGGGCCGATGCCGGGGACGAAGTGCGCCGGGGAGAAGATCGACTGCTCGACCTCGGCGAAGATGTTCTCCGGGTTCCGGTTGAGCTCCAGCGTGCCGATCTCGATCGGCGGGTAGTCCTCGTGCGGCCACACCTTGGTGAGGTCGAAGGGGTTGAAGCGGTACGCCGCCGCGTCGGCCGCGGGCATGATCTGGACCTGCACGGTCCAGCTCGGGAAGTCACCGCGCTCGATGGCCTCGCGCAGGTCGCGCTGGTGGCTGTCCGGGTCGACGCCCGACAGGCGCACGGCCTCGTCGGTGGTCAGGTTCTTGATGCCCTGGTCGGTCTTGAAGTGGTACTTGACCCAGAAGACCTCGCCCGCGGCGTTGTTCCACTGGTAGGTGTGCGAGCCGTAGCCGTTCATGTGGCGGTAGGAGGCCGGGATGCCGCGGTCGCCGAAGAGCCAGGTCACCTGGTGGGTGGACTCGGGGCTCAGCCCCCAGAAGTCCCAGACGTTGTCCGCCTCCTGCGAGCCGGTGTAAGGGTCGCGCTTCTGGGTGTGGATGAAGTCGGGGAACTTGATGGCGTCCTTGATGAAGAACACCGGGGTGTTGTTGCCGACGAGGTCGTAGTTGCCCTCCTCGGTGTAGAACTTCAGCGCGAAGCCCCGGGGGTCGCGCGCGGCGTCGGCCGAGCCGAGGTTGCCGGCGACGGTGGAGAAGCGGAGGAAGGTCTCGGTCTGCTTGCCGACCTCGGAGAGGAAGGCGGCACGCGTCCACTGCGAGACGTCACGGGTCAGGGTGAAGGTGCCGTACGCGCCGGCGCCGCGGGCGTGCACCACGCGCTCCGGGATGCGCTCGCGGTTGAAGTGGGCGAGCTTCTCCAGCAGGAGCTGGTCCTGGACCAGCACGGGCCCGCCGACGCCGGCCGTCTCGCTGTTCTGGTTGTCGGCGACCGGAGCCCCGGCCTCCGTGGTGAGCGGTCCCTGCGTCACGTGCGCCTCCTGCGTCATTCCAGCGTCCTGTCCTTGGTGTCTGCCGTACTCGATCCTACAATGGACATTGTCTAAGTCAAGTAAGCATCCAGGTCCATATCGATTCGGGAGTTACACCGGATCCCCCACTGTTAGGCTGATACCCATGAGTGACCTGCTGGAACGACTTCGTGGACGCGGCTGGCGCATGACGGCACAGCGGCGCGTCGTGGCCGAGGTGCTCGACGGTGACCATGTACACCTGACGGCCGACGAGGTGCACGCGCGCGCCGTGGCCAAGCTGCCCGAGATCTCCCGCGCCACCGTGTACAACACACTGGGCGAGCTGGTGACCCTCGGCGAGGTCCTGGAGGTCGCCACCGACCGCCGCGCCAAGCGCTACGACCCGAACGCGCACCGCCCCCACCAGCACCTGGTCTGCGCCCGCTGCGGGGCCATCCGCGACGTCCACCCGGCGGGCGACCCGCTGGCGGACCTGCCCGACACGGAGCGCTTCGGCTTCGTCGTGTCGGCGGTCGAGGTGACCTACCGCGGCCTCTGCCCGGGCTGCGCCGGGGTCTGAGAACGACACAGGAAGGGCCCGGACTCCCTCACGGGGGTCCGGGCCCTTCCTCGTGCGGATGCGGCGGGCGCGCTCTTCGCACGCGGAAACGACTCGGGGCCCGGATCCAATGGATCCGGGCCCTGAGTTCTTAGTAGCGGGGACAGGATTTGAACCTGCGACCTCTGGGTTATGAGCCCAGCGAGCTACCGAGCTGCTCCACCCCGCGTCGGTGAACCCCACGTTACGGGAAGCCCCCCGGCGGATGCAAATCCCTGGTCGGGGCCTCAGGCGGACAGCTCCTCGGCCAGGGCCTCGCGCAGCCGGGCCGCGCGCTCCGAGACCTCCGCCGGGCCCAGCTCCATGGCGCGGGCGCACCACTTCTGCCCCTCGGCCAGGTCCCCGTGGCGGGCGGCCAGCAGCCCCAGGCGCAGGGCGGCCCGCCCGTGGCCCGCCACCGCGGCGCGGGTCCACCACAGGGCGGCCTCGGGCTCGTTGCCCTCGCGGGCCAGGAGCAGCCCGAGGTTGAAGGCGCCGTTGCGGGACCCGGCCTCGGCGGCCTCCCGGTACCAGCGGGCGGCCACGGTCATGTCACCGCGGGCGGCGGCCAGCATGCCGACGCGGACCTGGGCCCGGCGGTGCCCCAGCTCGGCGGCCCGCTCGTACCACTCCTCGCTCTCCGTACGCGGGGCACCGCCGACCGGCTCGCCCAGCGCGGGCGGCTCCGGCGGCGGGGCCAGCGACTCCAGCAGCGCGGCCAGCCGGAAGGCGGCCTCCGCGCTGCCGCCACCGGCCGCACAGCGCAGGTGGCGCTCGGCGGCCCGCTCCTCGCCGTCCCGGACCAGCGCGATGCCGACCTGGAGCGCGGCGTCGGTGTGGCCGGCCGACGCGGCCCGCTCGTACCACTTGAGCGCCGTACGGTCCTCGTCGCGGCTGGCGAAGAGGATGCCGAGGTTGAAGGCCGCGTCGACGCTGCCCGCCTCCGCCGCCTTGGAGAACCACGGCTCGGCGCCCGCCGCGTCACCGACCTGGAGGAGCATGATCGCCAGCGCGTTGGCCGCCTCGCGGTGCCCGGCGTAGGCCGCCCGGCGGTACCACTGCTCGGCCTGCGCGGTCCGGTCCTGTGCCGCGCAGAGCAAAGCAAGGTTGTACGCCCCGTTTTGGTCTCCGGCATCCATCGCGGTCCGGTACCACCGCTCGGCGGTCTGGGTCTCGCCCCGCGCGGCGTGCAGCGCGCCCAGGGCGTTGGCCGCGTTGCCGTCGCCGTCCTCGGCGGCCCGGTGCCACCAGGCGGCGGCGCTCTCCTCGTCCCCGGCGTCGCGCAGCAGGAAGCCCAGCGCGCACGCGGCCCGCGCCTCACCCTGCTTGGCGGAGGTCAGGTACCAGCGGCCGGCCTCCTTGAGCTCCCCGCGCGCCTCCAGGAGGGCGCCCAGGTGCAGGGCGGCGCGGCGGTGCCCGCGCGCGGCGGCCTGCCGGTACCACTGCTCGGCCTCGGTGGGGTCGCCCTTGCGCAGGTGGCGGGCGAGCCGGTAGGCGGCCTCGCGGTGGCCCTGCTCGGCGGCGGCGCGGAACCACCGCTCGACGCCCCGGTCGCCGCGGTGCTCCAGCAGGTCGGCCAGGCCGAAGGCGCCCAGGGCGTGGCCGGATTCGGCCGCCTGGCGGAGCCAGTACTCGGCGGCCGGCTCGTCCCCGCGCTCGCGGAAGTGGCGGCCCAGGGCGTGCGCGGCGGGTGCGGATCCGGCCACGGCGGCCACCCGCCACCAGCCCGCGGCCTCGTCGGGGTAGCCGCGCTGGAGCAGCAGGACGCCCAGGTTGTTGGCGGCGGCGCGGTCCCCTTCGCCGGTGGCCCCCCGCAGGTACGGCTCGGCGCCGTCCAGGTCTCCGCGGCGCAGCAGCAGGGCCCCGAGCACGCTCATGGCACCGGGGTCGCCCTTGTCGGCGGCCACCCGGTGCCGGGCCTCCAGCTCGGCGGCGTCGCTCGCCGTGTCGGCCTCGGCGAACATCTCCTCCGCGAAATCCGCATCGGTCAGTGCGGTCTGCGTGTCGGCGACGGGGGCCGACTCGTTGGCTCCTGTGCCCGCTTCGGCCCGCGCCCTCACAAACCGCCCTGTCTCCAGCAGAGTTGACCTGTCCCCCATAAATCCCATCGTCGCATCACCTGCTACCCGCGTACACCTGGTATGTCGCAGTCAGTGAGGTCACTACAGCGTTTTGTCGACATGCCCACAGTCAGGCAAGTCAAACACGCTCCCACCCCAACTCACCCGTCTTGGTGACCGCGTGTCCGGTCCGGACATGACGAAGGCCCGGATCCATCGGATCCGGGCCTTCGTTTTCAGTAGCGGGGACAGGATTTGAACCTGCGACCTCTGGGTTATGAGCCCAGCGAGCTACCGAGCTGCTCCACCCCGCGTCGGTGAAACCACACTATCACGACGCGGGACGGAGCCCCTCACGGGTTGATCATCAGCCGCCCGTGGGGGGCGGCGTGGCCGGCGGGGTGGCCTTGGCCTCGGCCTCGATCGCCCGCTTGAGCGCGGCCTTGATGTCGTCCTGGGCCTTGCCGTAGGCCGCCCAGTCACCGGACTGCCGGGCCTTCTCGGCCTCCTCGATCGCCTTCTGGGCGTCGGCGAGGGCCGCCTTGACCGTCGGGTTCTGGTTGGTGGGGGGCGTGACCGTACCTTCGCCCGGCGGCTGGGCCGGGGGCACCGGGACCGTCGGCGCCTCGGCACCGAAGACCACGTTCAGCGCCTTCTCCAGGGTGTCCTCGAAGGCCGTCTGCCCGCCGTAGGTCACGAGGACCTTGCGCAGCAGCGGGTACTTGAGGCCGGAGCTGCGGACGTACACCGGCTCCACGTAGAGCATTCCGCCGTCGAGCGGCACCGCGAGCAGGTTGCCGTACTCGATCTCCGAGTCGCCACCGCGCAGCAGGCGGATGGACTCGGCGATCTTCGGTTCGGACTGGAACTTGCTCTGCACCTGGCCGGGGCCGTCCGGCGGCTTGCTCGTCGGCATCTTCAGAATTCTGATCTTGCCGTAGTCCGAGGTGACCGGATCGGCGTTGACCGCCATGAAGGCACTCAGGTTGGGCCGCTCGTTCGGCGTGAACGTCGTGGTGAGCGAGAAGACCTGGTCCTTCTCCTTCTGGTCCGGCATCTTCATCGACAGGTAGTACGGCGGGACCGCCGTACCGGCCTTGGTCGTCGGGTCGTCCGGGACGGCCCACGCCTCGCTGCCGCTGAGGAAGGTCTGCGGGTCCGTGACGTGGTAGCGGGTCAGCAGCTCGCGCTGGACCTTGAAGAGGTCCTGCGGGTAGCGCAGGTGGTCCATGAGCGGCTTGGCGATCTCGGCCTTGGGCTTGACCGTGCCCGGGAACGCCTTCATCCAGGTCTTGAGGACCGGGTCCTCGGTGTCCCACTGGTAGAGGTCCACCGAGCCGTCGTAGGCGTCGACGGTGGCCTTCACCGAGTTGCGGATGTAGTTGACCTGGTTCTCCTGGGCGACCACCGCGCGCTGGCTGTTGGTGAGCGAGTCCGCGGTGCTCTGGCCCAGCGTGGTGCGCGAGGCGTACGGGTAGCCGTTGGTGGTCGTGTAGGCGTCGACGATCCACTTGATCCGGCCGTCGATGACCGCCGGGTACGGGGCCCCGTCGATGGTCAGCCAGGGGGCGACGGCCTCGACGCGCTGCTTGGGCGTGCGGTTGTACAGGATCCGCGAGCCGTCGCCGATGGCGCCCGAGTAGAGGATCTGCGGCTCGCTGAACGTCAGCGCGTAGGCGGCCCGGTTGACCGGGTTGTCCAGGTTCACCCCGGAGTCGCCCTGGTAGCTGGTCTCCTTCTCGCCCTTGTCGTCGGAGTAGTCGAGCTCCTTCTGCGGGCCGCCGACGATCGAGTACTGCTTCGTCTGCTCGCCGTAGTAGATGCGCTGCTCGAAGTCCGCGCCGAACATCCCCTTGGAGGGCAGGTCGGACTGGGTGAAGTCGGGGGCGCCGTCCTTGACGGTGGTGCCCTTGGCCGCGACCACGCCGTAGCCGTGCGTGTACTTGAAGTGGTCGTTGATCCAGTTGTTCTTCGGGATGCCGCCGATGTTCAGCTCGCGCAGGCCGATCACGGTGTCCTGGCCGCTGTAGCGGTCCACGGCCAGCGTGGAGGGGAAGGCGTAGTAGCCCTTGACCTGCTGGAGCTGCTGGAAGGCCGGCGAGACGATGTTCGGGTCGAGCAGGCGCAGGCTGGCCGTGGTGTCGGCGGCCGACCGCAGCTTGGTGCGGTCCTCGGTCTGCGGGACGCCCGGGTAGTCCTTCACCTCGGCGCCGGCGATCCCGTAGGCGTCGCGCGTGGCCTTGATGTTCTTCTGGACGTACGGGGATTCCTTGGCCTGCTCGTTCGGCTGGACCTGGAACTTCTGGACGATCGCCGGGTAGAGCCCGCCGATCAGGATCGCCGAGAGGACCATCAGGCCGAAGCCGATCACGGGAAGCTGCCAGGTGCGCCGCCACAGCGTCGCGAAGAAGAGCACGGCGCAGATCGCGGCGATGGCGACCAGGATCGTCTTGGCGGGCAGGTAGGCGTTGGCGTCGACGTAGCGCAGGCCCGTCCAGTTGTCGGCCGCCTTGAAGTCACTGGACTTCACGGCGAGGCCGTACCGGTCGAGCCAGTAGGCGATGGCCTTGAAGGTGACGAAGAGGCCGAGCAGCACCGACAGGTGCCCGGTCGCGGCGGCGGTGGCCCGGGCGCCCGGGCTGGTCACGCGCAGTCCGCCGTACAGGTAGTGCACGACGGCGGCGGCGATCACCGACAGGACGACCGCGGCGAAGCCGAAGCCGAGCAGGAAGCGGTACCAGGGCAGGTCGAAGGTGTAGAAGGACACATCCATGTGGAACTGGGGGTCCTTCGTGCCGAAGGGCACCCCGTTCACGAACATGAGCCAGGTCTTCCACTGGCCGGCCGCCGAGGCGCCCGCGATCAGCCCGACGAGCACCGAGATGCCCAGGAGCAGCCACTTCTTGTAAGGGGCGATGCTCATCCGGTAGCGGTCGAGGCTCTGCTGCTCCAGCGACATCGCGCTGAGCGGCGGCCGCAGCCGGTAGGCCAGCCAGATGTTCAGCCCCACCGCGCCGGTCATCAGCATGCCGAAGACGGCGAAGAGGCCGATCTTGGTCCACAGCGTGGTCGTGAAGACGGTGGAGTACTTCACGGAACGGAACCAGAGCCAGTCCGTCCAGAAGCCGGCGAACATGATGAAGAGCATGGCCAGGACGGCCAGCACGCCCAGGGTCATCAGGAGAGTGCGCGCCCGCCGGGAGGGGCGGCCGACTCTCATCCGTGGCCCCGAAGGGCCTCCGCCGCGGTCCGGCATCTGGAAAGCCAAGGTGTGCCACCTCGAAAGTCGCTGAGTCTGGTGAGGAACGGGGCCCCCGATCGTAGGGCCCACTCGTGCAACTTACTGAGGCTTTAGTCAGTTCCCGTTATCGGCCGGAAAGGAGGCAGGATGTTGTCCATGTCCAACGTTTCGCCTTCCCCCGGCACTCCCATGGCGGCCAGTCCGCTCACCCGCGCCTGCCTCGAGATCGACGAGTACGCGGCGGGCCTCGGCTGGGACAAGCCCGCGCGGCTGTTCGCGCTGGTCGACACCGCCCGGCTCAAGAAGCAGGAGCCGCGCCTCGCCTCCCAGCTCGGCCTCGACCAGGACGACGCCGGCAAGAGCTCCCTCACCCCGATCGAGCAGGACCAGGTCCCCGCGGGGACCCCGCTCGACAAGTTCCTCGGCACCATCGCCTGGCCCGACGCGGTGGTCGGCTGCGCGCTGACCGTGGAGCGGCTGATGCTGCCGCCGTCCGCGGAGGCGTCCGTACCGGAGGGGCTGTCCGACAAGCAGCTGGCGAAGTGGGTCGCCGGGCACCCCGAGCGCCAGGAGGTGCGGATCACCGTGGCCGTGCTGCGCGACGGCTCGCGGGAGTCGGCCGTACGGCTGCGGGAGAAGGACTCCGCCACCGAGGTGCTCACCGGCGGCGGCCTGGTGCCGGGGCTGGCCGAGGCACTGGCCGCGACCTTCTCCTAGGGCTCCTGGGGCCCGGGCCTCAGGGCCGCCGGGGCGGACCGGTCAGGGCTTGGCGGTGCACCGCGGGAGCCCGGCCGTGTCCCCCTTGCTGATCTTCCGCAGGGACTGCGTGGCGTCGGCAATGGTGTCGACCTTCACCAGGGTCAGCCCGTCGGGGACGTTGCCGGCGGCGGAGGCGCAGTTGTCGGCCGGCGTCAGGAAGTACTCAGCGCCGGCCTTGCGGGCGCCGATGGTCTTCATCTGGATGCCGCCGATGGGGCCGACCTTGCCGGTGTCGTCGATGGTGCCGGTGCCCGCGACGAACTTGCCGCCGGTCAGGTCCTCCGGGGTGAGCTTGTCGACGATGCCGAGGGCGAACATCAGGCCCGCGCTCGGGCCGCCCACGTCGGCCAGCTTGATGTCGATCGTGAACGGGAAGGTGTGGTCGCTGCCGGCCCGGATGCCGACGACGGCCCGGCCGTCGCCCTCCGCCTTGCCGGCGGTGATCGTGACCTTGCTCGTTTCGGAGGGGTCGCGTCCGGCCTTCGCCGCGGCGGCCGCGTCGGCGGCGGGCACGATGGTGAACTCGACGGGCTCGCCGGGCTTGTGCCGGGTGACGAGCTTGGCCACGTCCTCGGGGGCGGTGACCGGGGTGCCGTCCACGGCCTTCACCACGTCACCGGCGTGCAGCCGGCCCTCGGAGGGGCTGTCCTTGACCACGGAGGCGACGATCACGCGGGCGGTGACCGGGATGCCGAGCTGCTTGAGGGCGGCCACCTTGGCGCTCTGCTGCGACTGGCTGAACTCCTCGGCGTTCTCCTGGGTGGACTCCGCGTCGGTCTTGCCGTTGGGGTACAGGTTCTCGTGCGGCACGACGATGTTGTCGCCGGCCAGCCAGCCGTAGACGGCCTCCACCAGGTTCATGTCGTAGTCCGCGCCGGTGACCCGGACCGTCGTCATGTTGAGGTGCCCGCTGGTCGGGTACGTCTGGCGCCCCGAGATGTTGAGGACGGGCGCGCCGTGGGAGTCCGCGAGGGTGTTCACGGTGGGGCCGGGGCTCATCTCGGAGTACGGGACCTTGATGAACACGCCGGCGCAGAGCAGCGCGAACAGCACGAGGGTGGAGGCGAGCATCGTCGCGGTGCGGCGTGGCATGGTTCCGACAGTACGGGACCACCCTGGGGGGCGGCCCTCGGGGCCGGTCCGTACGGGCGCCGGGGGCGGAACTCTCACGAGAATCTCAGGAGGCGGGGCGGAGCGGCCGGTTCCGCGCCATGTCAGAGGGCGTCGGAGGCGGAATGCGCTTCGGCCTTGGCCCGGGCCTGCTGGGCGTCGGCGGGCGTGGGGGCGGGCGTAGGGGCGTGGGTGTTACCCATGGCTTCGCGGAACCGTGCGTATCCCGCGAGCTCGGATATGTCCCCCTGCGTGCGGTCGCGTGCCGCCCAGCTGCCCCATATGCCCGCGCCGATCGCGGCGAACAGCGGAATCAGCAACCACGCCAGAGACGCCATGGGCGTGCCTCCCTACCCCGGTCTACGTTTCGTTGGTGGCTTCAACGCTCGTGCCCGTGGGGGGGTTACGCAAATCGAGGGCGTGTTGCGCGGCCGAACGGGTGCGAGGCTACTCCCCGCCCGGGGCCCGGCCGCGACCGGGGGTCAGCAGGCGCCGACCCACTCCTCCGTGCCGTCCGAGAAGGTCTGGTGCTTCCAGATCGGGACCTCGTGCTTGAGGTCGTCGATCAGCATCCGGCACGCCTCGAACGCCTCCCCGCGGTGCGGGCAGGAGACGGCGACGACGACGGCCAGGTCGCCCACGGACAGGTCGCCCACGCGGTGCACGGCGGCCAGGGCGCGGACCGGGTACTTGGCCACGACGCGCTCGGCGATGCGGCGCATCTCCGCCTCGGCGGTCGGGTGGCAGGAGTAGCCGAGGGCGTCGACGTCGGCCCCGCCGTCGTGGTTGCGCACCGTGCCGACGAAGAGGGCCGTGCCGCCCGCCGCGTCGTCGCCGACGGCCTGGAAGACCTCGTCGAGGGAGAGCGGGGTCTCGCGGATCGCGAGCAGCCGGACCGGGTCCTGGGCGGCCTGCTCGCCGGGGTGGTCGAAGTGCGGTGCCATAGCGCCCATCGTGCCCCAGGCGCCGACGGGGGCGAAATAGCTGATTCACCCGGGGTGGGGCGGGCGGCTTGGGAGCCTCCTACAGGGCGCCGGGTCGCCGGGCCGCCGCGCCGGGCGGACGCGGCGGGCGGACGCGGCGGGTCCGGGGTGCTGGCCGGGCGGGGCCGGTCGGGTCCGGGGCGGGGCCGGTCCGGGGCGGGGCCGGTCAGCTCCGGGGCTGGGCCCGCCCCGGTCAGATTCCGCGCCGCTTGCGTGCCAGGCGGACCGCCGCGGCCGCGCCCAGCAGGGCCACCGTCGCGCCCGCCGCACCGGCGGCCGTGGCGGCGTCCCGGCGGCCGAGCCTGCGCCCGGCGACCGTGTGCCGGCCCGCGACCTCCTGGAGCAGTTCGGCCAGCACCTCCTCGTTGGTCCAGCGCGGCCGCCAGCCCGCCGCGTGCAGCCCGCTGACGCTCACCACCCAGGGGTGCATGGTGTAGGCGAGGTCCCCGGCCGGGGAGGGGGTCAGGCCGATGCGGTGCAGCCGGGCCGCCGCGCCCAGCGCCACCGCCGAGGGCAGCTCCATGCGGCGGATGCCGCTCAGCTCCTCGACCTCCTCCTGCTCCAGCCAGCCCTCGCAGCCCACCGCCAGCTCGCCCTCGACCTTCTCCAGCGCCGCGTACTCCAGGGCGCTGACCAGGTCGTCCACATGGCAGAACTGCCAGGTGGGGCGGGAGCCCGCGACCACGAGCAGCCGCGGGGACTCGAAGTACCGGGTCAGGGCGGTGTCCGTACCGCCGACCAGGACCGCCGGGCGGACCACGGTGACGTTCAGGCCGGGGTGGGCGCGGGGCGCGCGGCGGCCGAGGCGTTCGATCTCCAGCAGGTCGCCGACGCCGGTGGCCTCGGCGGTGGCGCGCAGCTCGGAGTCCTCCGAGAGCGGGATGTCGTTGTCGGGCAGGGCTCCGTAGACCATGGCGGAGGTGCAGAGCACGACCCGGTGCACCCCGGCCGCGGCGGCCGCCGTCAGGACGGTCTGGGTGCCGCGCACGTTGTACGCCGTGCGGGCCGCCGGGTCGGTCTCCAGGTCGAGGTCGAGCGCGAGGTGCACCACGACGTCGGCGCCGCGCAGCTTCTCGGCGATGGCGGGGTCCCGTACGTCCAGGACGTGCCACTGGGCGGCGGCGCAGTCCCCGCGCCGCTCGTCGATGGCGACGACCTGCTTGACCTCGTCGGAGGCGGCCAGCCGGCTCACCAGGGCCGCGCCGACGCCCGAGGCGGCGCCGGTCACGGCGATCACCGGGCTGGGCCGGCGCGGGCCGGCCGGGTTTCGCGCCTGGCGAACGCCGGGGGCGCCGTCCCCCTGGTCGGGGCCGTTTTCGTCGTGCGTCGCGCCGTTGCGGTCATCCGAAACGTGCGGATCTGGGGAACTCACCGGGCGTCTCCAGCGGTTGTCTTCAGTGAGGACGCGCCGTGACGCGTACCCACCAGGTGATGTCCATCCTGCCGCAGCCCAGGAGTCGGCGGAGCACCGAGCCCGGATGCGGGCTCCGGTGTCTACGCTGGGTGGTGTTGTCGGACCATTGCCCGTCGGCACCCGCCGGCGGCCCTACGAGCCGAGGAAACCCGTGAGCGACACCCCATTCGGATTCGGCCTTCCGCCGGAGGAGCCGGACAACGGCGACGAAGGCAAGAAGAAGGGCAACGAGGGCGGTCAGGGCGGCCCGAATCCGTTCGGGTTCCCCGGCTTCCCCGGCGCGGGCCTGCCCAGCGGTGCCGGCGGCCCCGGCGGCGCGGACAATCCGTTCGCGGCCATGTTCGGCGCGATGAACCCGAACGACCTGGGTGCGGCCTTCCAGCAGCTCGGCCAGATGCTCAGCTACGAGGGCGGTCCCGTGAACTGGGACATGGCCAAGGACATCGCCCGCCGGACCGTCGCCCAGGGCACGGCGGACGGGGTGAAGGACACCAGCGTCGGGATCGCGGAGCGGTCCGCCGTCGAGGAGGCCGTGCGCCTCGCCGACCACTGGCTGGACGGGGTGACCTCGCTTCCCTCGGGCTCCACCACGGCCGTCGCGTGGAGCCGCGCCGAGTGGGTCGAGGCGACCCAGCCGGTGTGGAAGGAGCTGGTGGACCCGGTGGCCGAGCGCGTCGGCTCGGCCATGGGCAATGTGCTGCCCGAGGAGATGCAGGCCATGGCGGGCCCGCTGCTCGGGATGATGCGCTCCATGGGCGGCGCCATGTTCGGCCAGCAGATCGGCCAGGCCGTGGGCACGCTCGCGGGCGAGGTCGTCGGGTCGAGCGACATCGGCCTGCCCCTGGGCCCGGCCGGCAAGGCCGCGCTGCTGCCGCTGAACATCGAGTCCTTCGGCAAGGACCTCGGCGTGCCCTCGGACGAGGTGCGGCTGTACCTGGCCCTGCGCGAGGCCGCCCACCAGCGGCTCTTCGCGCACGTGCCGTGGCTGCGCTCGCACCTGTTCGGCGCGGTCGAGGGCTACGCCCGCGGCATCACCGTCGACACCTCGAAGCTGGAGGACGTGGTCGGCCAGCTCGACCCGACCAACCCGGAGCAGCTGCAGGAAGCCCTCCAGGGCGGCATGTTCCAGCCGCAGGACACCCCGGAGCAGAAGGCCGCCCTGGCCCGGCTGGAGACGGCGCTCGCGCTGGTCGAGGGCTGGGTGGACGCCGTGGTGCACGAGGCGGCCAAGCCCCGGCTGAGCTCGGCGGACGCCATGCGCGAGACCATGCGGCGGCGCCGCGCCTCCGGCGGCCCGGCGGAGCAGACCTTCGCCACACTGATCGGCCTGGAGCTGCGCCCGCGCCGGCTGCGCGACGCCTCGCGCCTGTGGGCCTCGCTCACCGACGCGCGCGGCATGGACGGCCGGGACGCGCTGTGGGAGCACCCGGACATGCTGCCGACCGCCTCCGACCTGGACGACCCGGACGGCTTCGTGCACCGCGAGCAGCTGGACTTCTCCGAGATCGACAAGATGCTCGGCGAGGCCGCGGAGCAGCACGGCAAGGACCGCAAGGGCGGCACCGAGGGCGACGACGAGGGCGAAGAGAAGAAGTGAGCCTGCACGAGGAGACGGCCCTGGTCCTCAAGGGCTACGAGGGCCAGCCGGAGCTGCGCGAGGTCTACCTGGAGCACCTGGCGGCCCACCCGGACGGCATGTACAAGCCGTGCACGGCCGGCCATGTCACGGCCAGCGCGCTCGTGATCGACCCGGAGCGCGAGCGCGTCCTGCTGACCCTGCACAGGAAGCTGGGCATGTGGCTGCAGATGGGCGGCCACTGCGAGGACGGGGACGCGACCCCGGAGGAGGCGGCGCTGCGCGAGGCCCGCGAGGAGTCGGGCATCGCGCACGGGCTGACCCTGCTGCCGGGCGGTCCGGTGCGCCTGGACCGGCATCCGATCCCGGCGCCCTGCAACTGGCACCTGGACGTGCAGTACGCGGCGCTGGCCCCGGCGGGCGCGGAGGCGGAGATCAGCGAGGAGTCGCTGGACCTGCGCTGGTTCCCGTACGCGGAGGTGGCGGACGTGGCCGACACCTCGGTGGTGCGGCTGCTGGAGGCGACCCTGGAACGGCTCGCCGCGCGCTGACGTAGGGAAATGACGGAGGGGCGGTCCCGTGCGGGGCCGCCCCTTTCGCCGTGCCGGGTCAGTTCCAGGCGTTGTTCTGGTTCTGCGCGTGGGCGCCGTGCTGTCCCATGCCGAACTGCGCGGCGACGCCCTGGCCGAGCTGGGCGTTCTGCGGGGGCAGCACCTCGCTGGGCTGGACCAGCGCGATGCCGGTGCCGAGGAAGCTGAGCTCCCAGCCCTCGCCCGTGTTGCCGCGGCGCCGCCAGACGCCGCTGGAGTGCGTCTGGGCCTGCATCTGGACCCGCAGCGAGGTGGACCAGGCGACGATGGCGTCCGCGTCGACGTTGACGTACTTGTCGGGCGTGACGTGCATCATCAGCGGCTGCCCGGAGGTCATCAGGGCGACCTTGCCGCGGCCGCTGATGTTGAGCTGGTACTTGCCGGAGCCGGAGATCCCGTACTGGCTGTCCACCGCGATGACCTCGGTGTGCAGGGTGGAGTCCAGCGCGAGGACGTAGCTGCTGTCGACGGTCAGGCCGTCCTGGTCCACATCCACGACGTGGACGTACTGGGCCAGGTTGGCCAGGTAGACGGTGCCCTGGCCGGAGCACCGCATGAGGTCCAGGCCCTCGCCGGTGCGGCGGCGGGCGCCCCGCTGGTTGCTGTTCTGGTACTCGCCGTCGAAGTCGATAAGGCCCTGGTAGGCCACCATCGCGCCCTTGCGGGCGAGGACGTCGTCGGAGCCCGTGAGCGAGACCCGCAGCAGCTGCGGGTTCTGGATGGCGTACCGGTCCTGGGACGGGACCTCGGCGTGGGCGAAAAGTGCGCTCTGCATGATGTGTCCGCTCCCCTCAGCCCCGGGCCCGGAGCCGGTCGGTGCTGTCCTCGCTGGGCTGTACGACGACGATCCCCTGGCCGGAGAAGGCCATCTGGTACGCCTCCCCGCTGCCACGGCCGATCATGGACGACGCCTTGAAGCTGCGCTTGCCCTTGACCTTCAGATTGGGCGACCAGGCGACGAGCGCGTCGGGGTCGACGTACGTCTCGTCCTCGCCGCGGCCGCAGTCGACCACGATCGGGGTGCCGCGCGAGGTCAGGGCGACCCAGCCGGTGCCCGCGACCTGGACGTTGAACAGGCCCTGCCCGGCGAACTTGGCGAGGCCCTTGACCCGCTCGACGCCCCACTGGAGGTGCGCGTCGAAGGCGAGGAGGTTGGTGCCGTTGACCGAGAGGGCGTCGTTGTTGAGGTTGACCACGACCACGTCGGCGCCGTAGTCCGCGAGGTACAGCAGGCCGTCGCCGGTGCACTTCATGACGGGGGCGCCCTCGCCGGTGATCCACTGGGAGGCCATCTGGCGCACGGCCGGCGGGTTGGGCTCGTACTGCACGAAGCCCTCGTAGGCGACCATCGAGCCGGTGCGGGCGTAGAGGTCCTGGCCGCTCTGCATGGCGACCTTGAGCATGGACCGGCCGTGGTTCTCCATGCGGGCCGTGACCGGGGTCGGGGCGTAGCCCGCGAGCTGCTGGTTCATTGCGTTCATGTCGGGCTCCCTCAGACCTCGTACGGCTGGACGACGATGAAGTTGCCGGGGGCGCCGCGGAACTGGAGGTTCACGGTCTCCCCGCTGTGGCCGGGGTAGGCGGTGCGCCGGAGCCGGACCTGGCTGGAAATGATCACCTGCGAGGCGGCCGACCACGCCACGATGGCGTTGCTGTCCGCGAACGTGGTGGGGGTGACGGGCAGGACCACGGGCACGCCGTGCGTCTTGACGATCACCGTGCCGGTGCCCTGGAACTGCATGGTGAACAGGGCGCCGCCGGGGATGCCGTGGCCCTCGATGCGGCGGACCTCGTGCTGGAGGGTCTCGTCGAAGGCGAGGACGGCCTCGGCGGAGACGCAGAGGGCATCGCCCTGGAGCTCGATGGCGTGCAGGTGGGCGCCGTTCTCGGCGAGGAAGACCTGGCCGCGGCCGGTGCAGCGCATGAGCTGCATCTCCTGGCCGGTGGCGTTGCCGACGATGCGGCCGGCGAAGCCGGCGCCCTTGTAGCTGAAATCGACCTTGCCCTGGTAGAGCACCATGCTGCCCTGGCGGGCCAGGACGGCCTGGCCGCCCATGCTGAGGTCGACGCGCATGAGCTGCTGGTTCTGCGCGGTCCAGCGGGCGCCGGTGGGGGCTTCCTTGTACGGCTGGAGGGCGGCCGTGAGGCCGGCGCCGGGGGCGGTGGCCTGCGGGGCGTGGCCGGGCTGCTGGCCGGGGAACTGGCCGGGCTGCTGGCCGGGGGCCGGGGCCGCGGGGTAGCCGTAGCCGGGCTGCTGGCCGTAGGGGGCCGGGGCGGGCGCGGGCGGCGGGACCTGGCCCGGGTACTGGCCGGGGACCTGGCCGTACGAGGGCTGCTGCGGCTGGCCGTACGGCGCGGGGGCGGGTGCCGGGGCCGGCGGGGCGAGCGGCGCGGCCATGGTGGGCGCGGTGTGCACCGGGGCGGGCGGCTGCTGGTACTGCGGCGGCTGCGGGGCCTGCGCGGCGGCGGGGACGGGTGCGCCGAAGGAGGGGGCGGGGACCGGGGCCTGAGGGGCTTGCGGGGCCTGCGGGGCTTGCGGGGCGGGGGCGCCGAAGGAAGGGGCCGGGGCGGCGGCCTGCGGCGGCGGGGCGAAGCCGGGGGCGGCGGCCGGGGCCGGCTGCTGGGGCTGCGGGTCCTCCTCGGCGACCTCGCCGCCGAAGTTGCGCAGCAGGGCTTCCAGTCCGCCGTCGAATCCCTGGCCGACGGCAGCGAAGCGCCAGACGTCCTTGAGGTAGAAGTCGCCGAGCATGACGGCCCGCTCGGTGCTGAACTCCGAGCCGGTGAAGGCGTACCGGACCACTTCCTCGCCGCCCGCGACGATGCGGATGTAGCCGGGGCCGATCTGCGACATCTGGCCGGCGCCGTCGAGGGTGGCGGTGAAGGACAGCTTGTGGATGGAGGCGGGAACGCGGTCCAGGCTCACGCGGAAGGACTCGGTGTCGCCGGCCTGCGCGCCGAGCAGCTGGACGGACTCCTCCGGCGACTTCGGCTGGTTGAAGAAGACGAAGTAGCGGTCGTCCGACAGGCGCTCGTCGGCGTCGAGGCCGAAGCAGCTGATGTCGAAGGTGAGTCCGGGCCCGGCGATCTGGACGCCTACGTACAGATCCGTGCCCGCCGTGAGGTCACTGATCTTGGCCTTGTGGCCGCGTTGGAATTCCCTTGCCATGCGAAACGACGTCCCCCATCCCGACTGTGAATTTCGTGCCGCTCAGGCTAACGGCATCTGCCGACATCAGGCCAAGCCGGTACCAAGCCGGTACACATCACGCTGTGTGACATGACGGCCGGTCTGTGAGCCGGGCCACGCGGGCGACCCGGAGCGACCGGGGATGCCCGGGGACGTCCGGGGTGCCCGCCTCACTCCTCGCGGGCGGCGGGGACCTGCGGGAGGCGTTCGGCCGCGACCACACCCTCCAGGTAGCCGCGGGCCCGCTCCGTCCGCGGGTACGCCTCCAGCAGCTCCCAGAAGCGCGGCCCGTGGCCGGGCACGAGGAGGTGGGCCAGCTCGTGCAGGAGCACGTAGTCCACGACGTACTCCGGCATGCCCTGGAGGCGGTGCGAGAGCCGGATGCTGCCCTCGGCCGGGGTGCAGGAGCCCCAGCGGGTGTTCTGGTTGGTGACCCAGCGGACCGTCCGGGGGCGGGCCCGGCCGGCGAAGTACTGCTCGGAAAGACGCTCGGCGCGCTCGGTGAGTTCCGCGTCCCCGAGTGTGCGTTTGCTCTCCTGCGCGGCGAGCTTGTCGAGCATGACGCCCACCCAGCGCCGCTCCTCCGCCTCGGACATGCGGGCAGGGATGAGGACGACCGTACGGTCACCCTCGCGGTAGGCGGATACGGTCCTGCGGCGGCGCGCGCTCCGGCGTACTTCGACCGGGCGCTGCGATGGGTCGGCGGACACGCCACGACGGTACCCGGTGGCGGTGGCGGAAGTCCCGCCCGTCCGGGGGTCGAACACGGGCGGCGCGGAGCCGTGGTCCGGGCGGCCGCATCTTTCATCTCATATGACCAATACCCCCTGCCTGTGGACAAACTTCCGCGCGGTGCGCGGCGGGCGGGCACTGTGGTGGGGACAGCCGGACGCGGGCGGCGGGAGCCCGCGCCGAAGCGGAGGGGGATGTGACATGTATCCGAAGGTGAAGCCGGCGCTGGCGCGGGCCTGGCGGGATCTGCAGACGGTGCAGTTCGGGGTGACACCCGCGCACGCGGTGGTGCTGGGGCCCGTGGACACGGCGACGGGGGTGCTCATCGACCGGATCGACGGGACGCGCGGAATGGACCTGCTGCGGGCCGAGGCCACGGGGATAGGGCTGCCGGACGGCCGGGCGGACGCGGTGGTGAGATGGCTGGCGGGGGCCGGTCTGCTCGACGACGCCACCGCGGGCGGGCCGCGGGCGCAGGCGGTGCGCGGGCATCCGGAGGCGGTGGAGCGGCTGGGCCCGGATCTGGGCTCGCTCTCGCTGGTCCACCGGGAGCCCGGCGGGGACCTGCGGGGGATCGCCTCCCGCCGGGCGATACGGGTACGGGTGCGGGGCAGCGGCCGGGTCGGGACGGTGATCGCGGCGGTCCTGGCGGGAGCCGGAGTCGGGCGGGTGGAGGTGATGGACGGCGGCCGGGTGGAGCCGGCGGATGTGGCGCCGGGCGGTCTGGCCCCGGGCAGCGTGGGGCGGATGCGGGCCGAGGCGGCGGCGGGGGCGGTGCGCGAGTCGGCCCCGGGGCGGCCGCCGGGAGCCGGGGAGGAGGGCGCGGAGGCGGGGCTGTCCCTGGTGGTGGTCGCCCCGAGGGACGGGCTGGACGCCTGGGCCCCCGATCCGGGTCTGGCCGCGGACTGGATGGCCTCGGGCATTCCCCATCTGTACGCGGGGGTGCTGGAAGGGACGGGGCTGGTGGGGCCGCTGGTGCTGCCGGGGGCGACGGCGTGCGCGGGGTGCATGGAGCGCGAGCGCGTGGACCGGGATCCGGCCTGGCCGAGGATGCTGGTGCAGTGGCGCTCGCTGCACCGCCGGCGCACGGGCGCCGCCTGCGACCTGGGGCTCTCCACGGCGGTGGCCGGGCTGGCCGCGGCCCACGCGCTCTCCTTCCTCGACGGGCAGTCGCCCGCCTCCGCGGGCGCCCGGTGGGAAGCGGCCCTGCCCGCCCTGCACTGGGAGCCGGCCCCGGTCCGGCCGCACCCCGACTGCCCCTGCGGTGCGTCCGGGGAGCCGTGACAGGATGCGTCAGGACCGACAGGTCTTCGCCCGAACCGCCGCTCGCGGCGCAGCTGTCTGGGAAATGGAGGGGCGCATGTCTGATCTTCCCCGGAAGGCGGTCACCCGCACCGTCAAGCTGGCCGCGCTGCCGCTCGGCCTCGCGGGCCGGGCCACCTGGGGGCTGGGCAAGCGGATCGGGGGCAAGTCCGCCGAGATCGTGGCGCGCGAGCTCCAGCAGCGCACCGCCGAGCAGTTGTTCCGCACACTCGGTGAACTGAAGGGCGGCGCGATGAAGTTCGGGCAGGCCCTCTCGGTCTTCGAGTCGGCCCTGCCCGAGGAGGTCGCCGGTCCCTACCGGGCCGCGCTGACCAAGCTCCAGGAGGCCGCCCCGCCGCTGCCCGCGGCGACGGTGCACCAGGTGCTGACGGACCGTCTCGGGGCGGACTGGCGGGACCTCTTCGAGGAGTTCGAGGACAAGCCGGCCGCGGCGGCGTCCATCGGGCAGGTGCACCGGGCGGTCTGGCACGACGGGCGGCGGGTGGCGGTCAAGGTCCAGTACCCGGGGGCCGGCGAGGCCCTGCTGTCGGACCTGAAACAGCTGGGCCGGTTCGCGGGCCTGCTGGGACCGCTGGTCCCGGGCATGGAGATCAAGCCGCTCATCAAGGAGCTGCGCGACCGGGTCTCCGAGGAGCTGGACTACGAGCTGGAGGCGGAGGCGCAGCGGATCCACGCGGACGCCTTCGCGGACGACCCGGACGTGTTCGTGCCGGATGTGGTGCACCAGGGGGACCAGGTGCTCGTGACCGAGTGGATGGAGGGGATCCCGCTGTCGGAGGTGATAGCCGACGGCACGCAGGAGGAGCGCGACCGCGCCGGTCAACTGCTGGCCGCCTTCCTCTTCGCCGGTCCGGCCCGCACCGGTCTGCTGCACGCCGACCCGCATCCGGGGAACTTCCGGCTGGTGCTCGGGGAGGACGGGCGCACACGGCTCGGGGTGCTGGACTTCGGCACGGTCGACCGGCTGCCGGGCGGCTGGCCCAAGCCCATCGGGCGGTCCCTGCGGATGACCCTGGACGGGGACGCCGAAGGGGTCTACGGCCACCTGCGCGCGGAGGGCTTCGTCCGGGAGTCCGTCGAGCTGGAGCCGGACGCGGTGCTGGAGTACCTGAAACCGATCATCGAGCCGGCGGAGGCGGAGGAGTTCACCTTCACCCGGCCCTGGCTGCGCGGCCAGGCGGCGCGGATAGCCGATCCCCGCTCCCCCGCCCACCAGTTGGGACGGCAGATCAACCTGCCGCCGTCGTACCTGCTGATCCACCGGGTGACGCTCAGCACCATCGGGGTGCTGTGCCAGCTGGGGGCGACGGTGCGGCTGCGCGACGAACTGGACACCTGGCTGCCGGGATTCGCACCCGCCACGTGACGGGCGGCACGGCGACGGGCGGCGGGGTCACCACCAGGACGAGTCGAGCCTGCCCTCGATCGACCTGAGATTGGCGCGGGCGCAGTCCACGCAGAAGTACTGCCGGCTCCCGTTCTCCACCGAGCAGGTCCAGGTGGGCGGCGGGCCGCCGGGCGACCGGGCGCCGCAGCGCGCGCAGACGACGGGCCGGGCCTCGGGGCCCGGAGGGTCGGGCTGGGGAGTCTGCTGGTTCATTTCCGGACGATATCGCCGTCCGGGGCGGACCGCCGTGCGCAACGCCCCGGGGGGACCGGTCCCTTCGGACCGGTCCCCCCGGAGTGTCGGTTGTGCGGCCGTCAGTGCATGACGGCCATGGCCAGTGCGCGGCGGGCGCGCATCGAGACGCGCTCGGCCCGTCGCTACATGCGCCGGGCGGCCACCAGGCGCACGGCGTGACGCTCGGCGTCCACCTCACGCATGCGGTCGTCCATATGGGCACGGGCCAGGGCTTCTGGGATGAGTTGCATTTCGCGGGTCCTGTTCTGGCGCGAGGTGACCGCGCCGGCGGTGATGAAGTCTGCGTGGGCGGCGCCGTGGGGCTGCTCGCTCGAGGTGTTGTAGGCGGTCATGAGGGCCTGCTTCAGGGGGTCGTGCGTCAGGGGGCGGTCGATGGTTCCGGTGGTGGTCATGCCGAGACGACCGGGTTCTTGCGCGGACGGCCACGGGGCCGCTTGCGGGCCACGACGACACCCTGGACGAAGAGCTCGCCACCCCAGACACCCCAGGGCTCGCGGCGCTCGACCGCACCGGCGAGGCACGCCTCGACCAGCGGGCAGGTCCGGCAGAGGGACTTGGCGTACTCGACGTCCGCCGGGGACTCGGCGAAGAAGACCTCGGGGTCGAAGGTGCGGCAGGGAACCGGGACGCCGAGATTCTCGATGGCGTCGTCGAGCGCGGTGAGCGCGGTGAGCGGGGTCAAGGCGTGGTCCTCCGGGACTGCGGGCGGGGAGATCTCTCGGGTCTGCGGTACGGACGGGGCGTGCGCTTCGAGTTGCACGGTGTTTTCTTCCTCGTCTTGTTCGGCTAGTCGTTCCGGCCGGTCGGCCGGGTGCGGCTGGTACCTGGTTCTGCCAGTCCCGAGGCCCCTTCGCTCCGTCGTTCCCCGGTCGGGGACAAACAGAAGGGCCGCGGATCCCGGGTGGGGTTCCGCGGCCCTGAAGGCGCCGGCCTGATCATGAGATCAGGCTGGATCACTCCAGGGTTCGAGCCCGCGGTAGGCCCACATCAGGTGGTACTGCTTCGTCTGCTTCGTCTGGATTCCGGCACCGGCTGCGGCGGCCGCAAAACCGTAGGCGCCATGCGCCCGGCCTTCTGCTGCCATTACCGCCACCGGTGCCCCGGTCGGTCGCTCGTTGCGCTCACTGACCGGAAGGGTCGCCGACAGGGCGGGGGAGCCCGCGGAAATCGCGGACATACCGGTACCCAGGAGGGAGACGGAACCGAGCAGGCAGGAGGCATCGACCGGGCGATCGGTCATTTTGGTGAAGGTCATGAAGCTGGTCACTGGTCTCGCCTCCTCTCGGCGTCTCGGGGACCCGGCCCGAGGGCCTGTCCCATGCGTATTCGGATAAGTACAGCACGGAACCAGGGCTTCGGAGAAGCCACCGTTTCCGTTGCTAAGAACCTATGGGTCTTCGCTGGGCATGTGCAAACTATTTTTCCGACGAGTTTCTACGCGTCGTCAGGATCCTCACCCCCGGGCTCCTGACCTGCGCAGATGGCCAGGACATCGGCTCCGTACCGGTCGAGCTTGCGGGCGCCCACGCCGGAGATCATCGAGAGCTCTCCGGGCTCCGCCGGAGCGGCCTCCGCGATGGCCATCAGCGTCTTGTCCGTGAAGACGCAGTAGGCCGGCAGGCCCTGCCCCTGCGCCTCGGCCGCGCGCCAGTCCCGCAGCCGCTCGTACAGGCCCTCGTCCATGTCGGAGGGGCAGTCCTCGCAGCGCATCAGTTTGAGCTCGCCCGCCTCGGTCAGCGTCCGGCCGCAGACCCGGCACAGCGCGGGGCCGCGGCGGCGGCGCGCACGGGGGCTCCGCTCGGCTGCGGGGCCCGGTCCGGCCGCGGGGGCCGCGGAGCCCGGCCGCAGGCCGTTCAGGAAGCGGCTGGGGCGCCGGGAGGGCCGCCCGCCGGGGGACCGCGAGAGCCCCCAGGACAGGGTCAGGTGCACCCGGGCGCGGGTGACCCCGACGTAGAGCAGCCGCCGTTCCTCCTCGACCTGCTCGTCGGTCTTGGCGTAGGTGATCGGGAGCATGCCGTCGGTGAGGCCGACGAGGAACACGGCGTCCCACTCCAGGCCCTTCGCCGCGTGCAGCGAGGCCAGGGTGACGCCCTGGACCGTCGGGGCGTGCTGGGCGGCCCGGCGCTCCTCCAGCTCCACCGTGAGGTCCGCGAGGGTGGCGCCGGGCCGGGCGCGGGCGAAGTCCTCGGCGAGGCGCACCAGCGCGGCCAGCGATTCCCACTGGTCGCGCACGGCCCCGGAGCCGGCGGGCGGCTCGGCGGCCCAGCCGGTGGAGCTGAGCACGGCCCGTACCTGGGCACCGAGCTCGACGACCTCGTCGAGCAGCGGGTCGTTGCCCGCGGAGCGGGCGGCTCCGCGCAGCGCGAGCAGCGCCTTCTGGACCTCCTGCCGCTCGAAGAACCGCTCGGCCCCGCGGAGCTGGTAGGGAACCCCGGCGTCGGCGAGGGCCTGCTCGTAGACCTCGGACTGGGCGTTGATGCGGAACAGTACGGCGATCTCCCCGGCCGGGACCCCGGCGGCGATGAGGTCGCGGATCCGGCGGGCGACACCCTCGGCCTCGGCGGGCTCGTCGGCGTACTCGGCGTAGACCGGGTCGGGGCCGCCCTCGCGCTGCGAGAGCAGTTCGAGGCGGTGCTCGGCGGCCCGCCCCCGGGCCTGCTTGAGCAGGCCGTTGGCCAGGTGCACCACCTGGGGGGTGGAGCGGTAGTCGCGGACCAGCTTGACCACGGTCGCCCTCGGGTAGCGCGTCCGGAAGTTCAGCAGGTGGTCGGGGGTGGCGCCGGTGAAGGAGTAGATGGTCTGGCTGGCGTCGCCGACGACGCAGAGGCTTTCGCGCTCCCCGAGCCACAGCTCCAGCAGCCGCTGCTGGAGCGGGCTGACGTCCTGGTACTCGTCGACGACGAAGTGCTGGTACTGGGCGCGGATCTGCTCCGCGATGTCGTGGCGGTCCTGGAGGATGCCGACGGTCAGCAGCAGCACGTCCTCGAAGTCGATCATGCCGCGGTCGCGCTTGAGCTGCTCGTACGTGCCGTAGATCTGGGCGATCTCGGCCATGTCCCGGGGGGCCTCGCGGCCCGCCTTGAGGGCCGCCGCCGGATAGTCGCCGGGCACGGTCTGGGTGACCTTGGCCCACTCGATCTCACCGGTGACATCGCGCAGCTCGTTGCGGTCGAGGCGGATCCGGCAGCGGGCCCCGGCCTCCGCGACGAACTGGACCTTGCGTTCCAGCAGCCGGGGCACGTCCCCGCCGACGGCCCTGGGCCAGAAGTACTGGAGCTGGCGCAGGGCCGCGGAGTGGAAGGTCCGGGCCTGGACCCCGCCCGCGCCCAGGGCGCGCAGCCGGCCGCGCATCTCCCCCGCGGCGCGGTTGGTGAAGGTGACGGCGAGCACGCTGGCGGGCATGAGCTGCCCGGAGCGGACCCCGTAGGCGATCCGGTGGGTGATCGCGCGGGTCTTGCCGGTCCCGGCTCCGGCCAGCACGCACACCGGTCCGCGCAGGGTCGTCGCGACCTCGCGCTGCTCCGGGTCCAGGCCCAGGAGCACCGCGTCGGCCGAGTCGGCGGAGGCGGGGCCGCCGCCCGGGAACGGTGAGGAGTGCGTTGCTGCTGTCACCCCGCCATGCTGCCAGGTCGGGTGGGACGGGCGGGAAATCCGTCCACAGGGGGCCCGGATTCGTCATATCGGTCACACCGGCGGTGCGCCCGCGCACGGACGGGAATGGTCGCGGGGTCGCGTACGTTCGGATACTCGGACCACCGAGCCCTCACGAAGGAGAGCCCAGCATGCAGGACACCGGCACCGTCACGATGTACAGCACGACCTGGTGCGGCTACTGCCGTCGGCTGAAGAGCCAGCTGGACCGGGAGGGCATCGCGTACAACGAGATCAACATCGAGCTCGACCCGGAGTCCGCGGCGTTCGTGGAGAAGGCCAACAACGGCAACCAGACGGTCCCCACCGTCCTCGTGAAGTCGGCCGCGGGCAGCGAGTCCGTCATGACGAACCCGAGCCTGGCCCAGGTCAAGCAGGCCCTCGCCGTCTGACCGGCCGTCCTGCACACAGAGCGGCCCTCGCTTCGGCGGGGGCCTTCTGACGTTCCGGCCCCCTCGCGGCTGTGTACGCCGCTGAGCGCCGCTACACCGGAGCAGGGGCCTTTGGGGGGTCCCTCCCAGCGCCTCGGAAGGTCGTAGGACGCGTTTATGCGAACACGCGCATAGTCGCGTTCGCGCATGGACAGCCTCGCCGGCCCGTCCGTACGGTCATGGCGATCAGGCCCAGTGGGGGCCTGGCAGCGAGGGGGCTCCCCATGGCGCGTGAGGAACTGAACCGGCTCACAGGCAACGGAAACGGCGAGTGCGGGCAGGGCGACTGCCCGAACGTCTACCGGACCGCGTCCGGCTCGTTCATCGTTCAGGGCGGCACGTCCGACGCGTTCATCCCGCCGGCCGGGGAGGCGCTCGTGGAGATCCCCGAGGCAGTGCTCAGGGAGGCATTCCGTGCTCTTGGATGGTGAGGACTGGGCGTCGAAGTTCAAGACGTTCCGGACGGAAGCCTGGCGGCTCGAGACGCTGCCCCAGTACCTCGTACCGCAGGAGGCCGACGAATTCGCCGCCTTCAAGGCAGGGGCCCGGTTCCCCGGCCCCTACGAGGATGCGTGGACGGAGATGGTGCGGACCCGCCACGTCGGGCGCGTCCACGTACTGGCCCAGCCGCTGAGTGACTACCTGCGGTTCGAATTCGCGCGGTACTACCAGCACCAAGCCGCTGCCGGCGAGGACATCCGCATCCTCGACGTGACCGACCGGCCGAACCCGTTGCCGGATGTTCAGGACTTCTGGATGTTCGACCGCTCCACGGTCGTCCTCATGCACTACGAGCCGGATGGCAGGCAGATCAGCCGCGAACTCCAGGAGGGCGACCCCGCCCCGTTCATCGAGTACCAGCGCATCGCCGTAGCCGCGTCCGTGCCGTTCCTGGAGTACGTCGCCAGGTGAGTGTGGAACCGACGGAGCTTGGCCGGTCGGGCGAGGAACTGGCAGCCCTGTTGAAGGCGGTGCGCAAGCGGTCGGGGCTCTCCGGGGCTCGGGCCGCTGCCCGCTGCAACATGTCTCAGTCGAAGGTCAGCCGGATCGAGAACGGCAAGGTCCGACCGTCTCTCGTGGACGTGGAGCAACTTCTGAGGGCTTGCGACGCGGCCCCCGCTCTTGTCACGCAGGTCATGGCCCTGGCCCGGCTGGCGAACACCGAGTGGCAAGGCGCCCGGGGTATGCGGCGCAAGGGCTTGGACAAGAAGCAGCTCGAGTTGGCCGGCCTCGAAGCGTCGTCGTCAGAGTTCCGGTTCTTCCTGCTGTCGATGATCACGGCCCTGCTCTCGACTCCGGAGTACATCCGGGCGAGCCTCGCCCACATCCCTGGCGATCACTCCAGGACCATCGCCAGGAAGCTGGAACGGCAACAGGTCCTGTATGACCGTTCAAAGCACTTCGCGTTCCTACTCACCGAGCAAGCCGTCCGCTGGCCCCTCGTCGGCGCGGATGCGTTGGCTGTGCAGATCGACCACCTCGCGTCACTCACGCATCTGCCGAACGTACGGCTCGGAGTCCTCCCGCTGACCCTCTCCACGGGGCCCGCGCCGCTGAACACCTTCACGGTCTACGACGACCGCATCTCCACAGTCGAACTGTCCACCGGGGTCATGGTCTTCCGAGACCCCCGAGATGTGAGGAGCCACCTGGAAGAGTTCGCCCACATGGAGAGCCGGGCCCTCTTCGGGGACGACGCCCGCGCCTTTCTCGGGGCGTGCGCGGCCGCCATCAGGTGATCTTTAGTCCATGACGCGCATGATCAGCCTCGGCCGCCGCCGACGAGTGAAAGATGGCCGCCGGAACGAATGCGACGGCGACGGCAGAGGGCATGCACATGGACAAGGCAGCTGATCAATGGCGACAGATCCCCCAGCGGAACCCCTTCGAGCGGCCGGATGCGGAGCCTTCCCCCGGATGCGACGTGTGTGCGGCCCTGGTGAAGCAGCGGTCCGAGTACCGCCGCATGCGGGACGCGTCCGGGGTCACCGACTGCAACGTGGAGATCCGGCAACACCCTCACCGCATGGGGAGCCGTGTCGTGCGTCAGGCAGGGACGGCCCCATGATCCGCAGCGCTGCCGAGACGGCCGGGCTCCGGCCCCGCTCCCCCAGGCCGCGTGCGCGGCTCGGCGTGTGCGCAGGTACGCAGGCAGCAATAACTGGAGGGGCCCCCGCCGTGGCGGGGGCCCCTTCGTGTGTCAGGGGAGGGTTTTCGGGAGGGGTTCGCCGTACCAGCGTTCCACCAGGCGGGCCGCGATGGAGATGCCCGACGGGGGCAGGACCTCGCCCGAGGCGAAGGCCGCGCGCAGTTCCTCGCGGGAGAACCAGCGGGCCTCCTGGATCTCCTCGCCGTCCACGGTGATCTCCGAGCTGGTGGCGCGGGCCGTGAAGCCGAGCATCAGGCTGTACGGGAAGGGCCACGGCTGGCTCGCCACGTACTCGACGCGGCCCACCCGCACGCCCGCCTCCTCCCACACCTCGCGGACCACGGACTGCTCGATCGACTCGCCCGGCTCCACGAACCCGGCGAGCGTGGAGAAGCGGCCCTCCGGCCAGTGCACCTGGCGGCCCAGCAGCGCCCGGTCGTGCTCGTCGGTGACCAGCATGATCACCGCAGGGTCGGTGCGCGGGTAGTGCTCGGCGCCGCAGCCCGGGCAGCGGCGGATGTGCCCGGCGGCCGCGACCACCGTGCGCTCCCCGCAGCGGGAGCAGAAGCGATGCATGCGCTGCCAGTTCTCCAGCGCCACCGCGTTCACCATCAGCCCGGCGTCGCGGTCGTTGAGCAGCAGTCCGGCCTCGCGCAGGCCGGCCGGGCGGGCCGACTGGTCCATGCGGCCGGGCAGGGAGTCCTTCTGGAGCGCGAAGTACCGTACGCCGTCCTCGTCCGTGCCCAGGAAGTAGCGGTGGGTCTCGGTGACCGGGGCCTCGAAGGCCGGGGTCATGAGGATGCCGGTGCCGCCGTCGGGGGTGTCGTCGATGAGGACCTGGCCGCCGGAGACGACGAAGACGCGCGTCGTCGGGTGGCTCCAGGCGGCGGCGAGCCATGCCTCGTCGAGGCGGTGGTGCGCCGCGCGGTCGATGCCGCTGGGCGCGGTGAGCGAGAGAGGGCGCTCGGTATGGATGCTCACGGGTACTTCCAACTCCCCCGGTGGTGGACAGGCAGGCTGGTACGAAGGCTGGGTGCGCCGGATCAGGCGGTCGTGCGGGGTGTGCGGGTGCGGTGGGCGCGGAGGCCGTCGGCCAGCTCCCCCCAGAGGTAGGCGGAGGTCTCCACCCCCTTGAGCAGGAGGGCCAGCTCGACCTTCTCGTTCGGCGCGTGCCAGCCGTCGGAGGGCACCGAGATGCCGAGGAAGAGCACGGGCGCGCCCAGGACGTCCTGGAGGTCGGCCGCGGGTCCGGAGCCGCCCTCGCGGGTGAAACGGATCTTCTGGCCGAAGGCGCGGCCCATGGCCCGGACCACCGACTGCAGGGCCGGGTGGTCCAGCGGGGTCAGGCAGGGGCGGGTGGGCGCGCCGAAGGTGACGCTGTGCCGGATGCCGTCCGGGACGCGGGCGGCGATCCAGTCGCGGACGGCGGCCTCGACCTCGTAGGGGTCCTGGCCGGAGACCAGGCGGAACGACAGCTTGAGGTGGGCGGAGGCGGGGACGATCGTCTTGCCGCCGGGGCCCTGGTAGCCGCCGCCGATGCCGTTGACCTCGGCGGTGGGGCGGGTCCAGACGCGCTCCAGCGTGCTGTAGCCGGCCTCGCCCGCGGCCGCGTGGGACTTGGCGGTGCGCAGCCATTCCGCCTCGTCGAAGGGCAGCTCGGCGATGAGGGCCCGCTCGGCGTCGGTGAGCTCGGCGATGCCGTCGTAGAAGCCGGGGACGGTGACGCGGCCGTCCTCGTCGTGCAGGGCGGCGACCAGGCGGGCGGCGACGGTGGCCGGGTTGGGCACGGCCCCGCCGAAGGCGCCGGAGTGGATGTCCTGGTCCGGGCCGTGCAGGTCGATCTCGCAGTCGGCGAGACCGCGCATGCCGGTGCAGACGGTGGGGGTGGTCTCGGACCACATGCCGGTGTCGGAGACGATCACGGCGTCGGCGGCGAGCTCGGTGGCGCGGGCCTCCACGAGGGCGCGGAAGTGGGCGGAGCCGGACTCCTCCTCGCCCTCGACGATCAGCTTGAGGTTCACGGCGGGGGCGGTGGCCCCGGTGGCCGCGAGGTGGGCCCGTACGCCGAGGGTGTGGAAGAACACCTGGCCCTTGTCGTCGGCGGCGCCGCGGGCGTACATGCGGCCGTCGCGGACCACCGGCTCGAAGGGGTCGGTGTCCCAGCCGTCGGCGAGGGCGGCGGGCTGCACGTCGTGGTGGCCGTACACCAGGACGGTGGGGGCCTCGGGGTCCTCGCTGGGCCAGTGCGCGTACACGGCGGGCAGGCCGTCCGTCTCCCAGACCTCGGCCACCGGGAAACCGGTCTCCTTGAGCTTCGCCGCCAGCCATTCGGCACTCCGGCGTACGTCCTCCGCGTGCTCGGGACGGGCCGAGACGGAGGGGATGCGCAGCCAGTCGGCGAGGTCGTCGAGGAAGGCGCCGCGGTGGGTGTCGATGTACGTGCGGACGGCGTTGTCCGGCGAGGTGTCGCTCATGCCCCGAGCCTAGCCGTCCGCCCGGGGGGCACCGTCCGGGCCCGTTTCGCCTTGGAGGATCCGCTCAAGGCGGGCCCTGCCGGGGAGGTCGCGGGGGCGGATGACGCGGCCGCTGCGGACGTGGAGGAAGGCGGCGGAGACCCGGTCCAGGGGGGTGTTCGTGGCCTCGGCCCACGCCAGGCGGTAGACGGCGAGCTGGAGGGGATCGGCCTGGGTGGTGCGGCCGGTCTTCCAGTCGACGATCTCGTACGTGTCCCCGTGCTCGGTGGTGGTCCGGTACACGGCGTCGATGCGGCCGCGGATGACGCGGCCGGCGAGGGTGAGCTGGACCGGGGCCTCCATGCGGTAGGGAGGCCGGTCGGCGTACGGGCTGCGCTCGAAGGCGGCCTTGAGGGCGTCGAGGTCGGCCTCGTCGGCGATGTCCTGGCCGGCCTCCGCGGCGCCGGGGAGGTCGGCGACGGGGTCGAGGACGTCGAGGAAGGGGAGGGGGAGCTCGTCGAAGCGGGATTCGACCCAGGCGTGGAAGCGGGTGCCCTGGCGGGCGGCGGGCTGGGGGGGCTGGGGCATGGGGCGGGCGAGGTCGCGTACGAAGCCCTGCTCGTCGGCGGCGAGCCGGAGCAGCTGGCTGGCGGACAGGGCCGCGGGCAGCTCCACGTCCCGGACCGCCGCCCGGGCCCGCCGCAGCTCCCCCTCCAGTGCGTCGAGATCCCGGTCCCAGGAGGCGACGGCCCGCGCCTCCTCGGGCGTGAGCGCGGGACCGGCGGAGCCGGGGCGGCCGTCCGCCCCGGCGGCCGGGGGCCCGGCCGCGGCGCGCTGCCCGGGCACGGCCCCGGCTGCGGCCCCGGCCGCGGGCAGCACCGGACCCGGCGCCAGGTCCTCACCGGCCCACGGGTCCTCGTCGGGGGCCTCATCGGCCCAGGCGTCGTCGTACGCCGGGGCGTCGGCCTCCGCCGCGCGCGGGTGCGCGACGCGGGCCGGCCCCGGCCCGGCCTCGGCGGCTTCGCCGCCCCACAGGTCGTCCGGCGGCGGGGCCTCGCCCGACCAGAGGCCGGCGTCCGGGGCCTCGTCGGCCCAGGCGTCGGCGGGCGCCGGCGGGGGCGGTGTCCTCAGGTAGGACTCGACCAGGGTGGCTGCCGCCCGGCGGAGGGTCAGGGAGTGGGGGTCCAGAGGGAGGGGCCAGGTGGGGTCCGGGGTGGTGGGGGAAGTGGCCAGGGTGGGGTTCTCCGCGGTGGGGTCGGGTTCCTCCGCCCAGGCTTCGATCTCGCCGAAGCCTGCCGCGCAGTGCTTGTACAGGGCCCGGAGGAAGGCCGACGGGCCGCGGCGCTTTTTCTGGGTCGGGCCCCACCAGTGGGCCGAGGCCAGCAGGAGGGAGCGGGGGCGGGTGAAGGTGACGTAGCCGAGGCGCAGCTCCTCCACCGCCTTGTGCTCCTTGAGCGCGGCCTTGAAGTCCTTGAGGCCCGCCGAGGTCAGGGCCGGGTCGGCGGGCAGGGTCGGGGCGTCACCGCGCAGCGCGTACGGGAGGACCTTCGCGTACGAGGTCCACGCCTCCGGGGGCTTCTCCTTCGGGAAGGAGCCCGCGCACAGGTCCGGGACCACCACCACGTCCCACTCCAGCCCCTTGGACTTGTGCGCGGTGAGCACCTTCACCGTGTTCTCGCCGCCCGGGAGCGCGTGGTCGAGGCCCTTCTCGTACTGGGCGGCCGTGCGCAGGAAGGCCAGGAAGGCCAGGAGCGTGGCCTCGCCGTCGAGCGCGGCGAACCCGGCGGCCACGTCCAGGAAGTTCGACAGGGTCTCGCGGCGGCGGGCCGCCAGCGCGTGCGGGGACGCGGACAGCTCCACCTCCAGCCCGGTGGTGGACAGCACCCGGTGCAGTACGTCCATCAGCGGGTCGGCGAGGGAACGCCGCAGGTCACGCAGCTCCTGCGCGAGGTGTGCGAAGCGGATCCGCGCTTCCGCCGAGAACGGCAGATCGTCCGGGGCGCTCTGCCCGGCCCCGTCGAGGAAGGTCTCCAGCGCGTCCGCCAGCGAGACCACCTCGGCCGGGTCCACGCCCTCCACGGCCGCCGCGAGCCGTTCGTCCGGATCGGCCTCGGCGGGGGCCCGGCCGACCAGGAGCCGCGCCCGGCGCCCCAGCAGCGCCAGGTCGCGCGCGCCGATCCGCCAGCGCGGGCCGATCAGCAGCCGGACGAGGGCGGCGTTGGCGCCGGGGTCCTGGAGGACCTCGCAGACGGAGACGAGGTCCGCGACCTCCGGGAGGTGCAGCAGCCCGGACAGGCCGACGACCTCCACCGGGACGTCCCGGTCCACCAGTACGGCCTGGATCCGCGCGAAGTCCCCCGCCGAGCGGCACAGGACGGCGATCTCGCGCGGCTCCGTACCCGTGCGCACCAGGTGGGCGACGGAGTCGGCGAGCCAGTCCAGCTCCTGGGCGTGGGTCTCCAGCAGCGCGACGCGGACCTGCCCGGCGGCCTCCGCCCCGGGCGCGGGGCGCAGCGCCTCCACCCCCTCGTGCATCGAGCGCAGCGGCGCGGCGAGCCCGTTGGCCAGGTCCAGCAGGCGGCCGCCGCTGCGCCGGTTCTCGCTGAGGGAGAGCCGGGTGGCGGGGGTGCCGTCGGCGTGCGGGAAGTGCTGCGGGAAGTCGTCCAGGTTGGCCACGGAGGCCCCGCGCCAGCCGTAGATCGCCTGGCAGGGGTCCCCGACGGCGGTCACGGCATGGCCGGTGCCCCCGCCGAACAGGCCAGACAGCAGCAGCCGCTGCGCGACTGAGGTGTCCTGGTACTCGTCGAGCAGCACCACCCGGAACTCCTCGCGCAGCATCGCCCCGACCTCGGGCCGGGTGGTGGCGAGCCGGGCGGAGAGGGCTATCTGGTCGCTGAAGTCGAAGAGGTCGCGGGAGCGCTTGGCGGCGCGGTAGCGGCGGACCAGCTCCAGCAGTTCGAGGCGGCCGCGCACGGCACCGGGGATCTTGCGCAGGTCCTCGTTGGTGAGCCGGGTGCCCGCGAGGGTGTCCAGCAGCTCGGTGTCGTAGGCGCGCAGGGTGTCCGGTTCGACCAGGTGCTCGGAGAGCTCGGCGTCGAGCGCGAGCAGGTCCCCGACCAGGTCGGGCACGGACTTGGTGAGCGCGGGGTACGGCCCGGGGGCCTCGCGCAGCACCTTCGCGGCGAGCTGGAAGCGGGTGGCGTCGGCGAGCAGGCGGGAGCTGGGCTCCAGGCCGATGCGCAGGCCGTGGTCCTTCAGCAGCTGCCCGGCGAAGGCGTGGTACGTGGAGATGCGCGGCTCGCCGCCGGCCCCGCCACCGGCGGTCCCGGCGGTCTCGGCCGGGGAGGGGTCCGGGTCGCTGATGCCGGCCCGCGCGAGGGCTCCGCGTACGCGCTCGGACAGCTCGCCGGCGGCCTTGTTCGTGAAGGTGAGGCCGAGCACCTGCTCGGGGGCGACGGCGCCGGTGCCGACGAGCCAGACCACGCGGGCGGCCATGACGGTGGTCTTGCCGGAGCCCGCTCCGGCGACGACGACCTGGGGGGCGGGCGGGGCGGTGACGCAGGCCATCTGCTCGGGCGTGAAGGGGATCCCCAGCAGCTCCTTGAGCTGCTCGGGATCGGAGAGGGCGGGCGGACGCGCGGGCACCCGAAAAGGCTAGCCGCCCGCGCCGACAGCCCGGACCGGCCGCGGCCTGGGGCCCGCGCCCGGACCGCGCTGACCTGCGGCTTTCCCGCCGGGCCGGCTGCCCTCCGTACCGGAGGTCACTCCACCGTCTGGCGGCCCTCGGGGCGGGCGCTGCACGCGCTGCGGAAGGAGCAGTGGTCGCAGTGGCGGCCGACGGCGGGCGCGAAGCGCTCGTCCAGGACCCGCCCCGCGGCGTCGGCCAGCAGGTCGCCCACCCACTCGCCGTCCAGCGGCTGCTGCGCCTGCACCTTCGGCACGGCGTCGCCGCCCTCGCGGACGGGCGCGCCCTGGCGGAGCTGGACCAGCTCGGCGCCGCCGGGTGCGGGCCGCGCGCCGTCGAAGACCTCGTCGACGGCGCCCTCGCGTACGGCGAGCTGGTAGACCGCGAGCTGCGGGTGGCGGGCGACCTCGTCCTTGGTCGGGGCGGACTTCCCGGTCTTGAAGTCGACGACGTACGCGCGCCCCTGCGCGTCGGCCTCGACGCGGTCCATGGAGCCGCGGATGCGGACGGCGACCTCGCCGGCTTCGAGCGTGACGTCGAACTCGTGCTCCGTGGCGACGGCCTCGCGGCCCCCGCGGTCGGTGGTGTGCCAGCGCAGGAAGCGCTCCAGGGCTGCGCGGGCGTTGTCCTTCTCCTGGCGGGACTTCCAGGGGGCGTCGAAGGCGAGGGCGTCCCACACCGAGTCCAGGCGCTCCATGAGGACGGCCAGGTCGGCGGGGGTGCGCCCGGAGGCGACCTCGTCGGCGAGGACGTGCACGACGTTGCCGAAGCCCTGGGCGGCGGTGGACGGGGTGTCGGCCTTGACCTCGCGGCCGAGGAACCACTGGAGGGAGCAGGTGTTGGCGAGCTGGTCCAGGGCGCTGCCGGACAGGGCGACGGGCCGCTCCCGGTCGCGCAGCGGGACGCTGCTGCGGGTGGGCTCGTACAGCCCCCACCAGCGCTGCGGGTGCGCGGCGGGGACGAGGGGGCGGTCCTCGTCGTCGGTGAGCGCGGCGAGCCGGGCGAGGCGGCGGGCGGCCGCGTCGCGCAGGGCGGGCGAGGCGTCCGGGTCCACGGTGGTGGCGCGCAGCTCGGCGACGAGCGCGGGGACGGCGAGGGGGCGGCGGGGGCGGCCGCCGACGTCCTTCGGGGGGACGCCGAGCTCGGTGAGCAGGCGGGAGGGCTGGTCGCCGTCCTCGGCGGGGGCCTTGACGGCGGTGACGACGAGGCGGTCGCGGGCGCGGGTGGCGGCGACGTAGAAGAGGCGGCGCTCCTCGGCGAGGAGCGCGCCGGGGGTGAGGGGTTCGGCGAGGCCGTCACGGCCGATGCGGTCGGCCTCCAGGAGAGAGCCGCGGCGGCGCAGGTCGGGCCAGACGCCCTCCTGGACGCCGGCGACGACCACCAGGGACCACTCCAGGCCCTTGGAGCGGTGCGCGGTCATCAGCCGGACGGCGTCGGGGCGGGTGGCGCGGGCCGTCAGGGTGTCGGCGGCGATGTCCTCCGCCTCCAGCTGTTCGAGGAAGTTGAGGGCGCCACGGCCGCCGGTACGGTCCTCCGCGCGCGCGGCGGTGTCGAAGAGGGCGCAGACGGCGTCGAGGTCGCGGTCGGCGTTGCGGCCGGCCGCGCCGCCGCGGCGGGCCTGGCGTTCGAGGCGGTCGGGCCAGGGGGTGCCGTCCCAGAGCACCCACAGGGCCTCTTCGGCGGTGCCGCCGCCCTGGAGCAGTTCGCGGGCCTTGCGCAGGAGCAGGCCGAGGCGCTGCGCTCCGCGGGCGTAGGCGGGGTCGTGCGCGGTGAGCCGCTCGGGCTCCGCGAGGGCGCGCGCGAGCAGCACGTCGGAGGGCGCGGGCACCTTGACCCCGGCGGCCCGCTCCTCGTCCCGCAGCGCCCGCCCGAGCCGCCGCAGATCGGCGGCGTCCATCCCCCCGAGCGGCGAGGAGAGCAGCCCGATGGCAGCCTCGACCATCTCGCCTCCGGCAAGGCCCGCCCCTTCGGTCCCCTCCCCGCCTGCGGGATCCGCCTCGGCGGGGCCGTCCCCCGGCTCCGGCCCGCCTGCGGGGGCCGAGAGCGCCGGGTCGGCGGCGGGGGCCTGGTCGTCCCCGTGGGCGGAGGTCGGCGCGGGGGCGCCCTCGGTCGCGGCGTCGGCCGGCTCGCCGGGGGCACCCCCCGGGTCCGTGCCGCCTGCGGCGGCGGACAGGGCCGGATCCGCTGCGGTGGGGGCCTGCCCACCGTGCGTGGCGGACGCAGAGCCGTCTGCGGAGGCGAGGCCCGGCTCGTCTGTGGCGGCCGAGAGCGCCGTGGCGTCCGTATCGGCGGGAGGCAGCGGCTCGGGGGCGTCGGTCGGCTCGCCGGGGGCGTCCGCCGGGCCCGGCTCGTCTGTGGCGGCCTCGGCGGCGGCGCCGTCCGCGGTCGGCTCGGGGTACGGGGTGGCCGTGAAGCGGAGGGCCGTCAGGAGGGGGGTGATGGCCGGTTCGTGGCGGAGGGGGGTGTCCGTGCCGTCCGTTTCGACGGGGACGCCCGCCGCGATCAGGGCGCGCCGCATCGACGGGAGGGTGCGGCCGCCCGAGCGGACCAGGACGGCCATGTCCTGCCACGGCACGCCGTCCTCCAGGTGGGCCCGGCGCAGGATGTCCGCGATGTTGTCCAGTTCCGCCCCCGTCGTGGGGTACGTGAACACCTCCACGCGGCCTCCCTCCCGCGTCGGCGACAGGTTGCGGTGGGCGCGGACCGCTTCCGACGGGAGGCGGGGGACCGGCATGCGGGTGGTCAGGAGGCGGGTGGCGGCCAGCAGGGCCGCCCCGGAGCGGCGGGCCACCGTCAGGGCCTTGATGCGCGCGCCCGGGAACGAGGACGCGAAGTCCAGGATGTTGTTGATGTCCGCGCCGCGGAAGGCGTAGATCGACTGGTCGGGGTCACCGAAGGCGACCAGCGTGCCGCCCGGCCCCGTCAGGGCCCGCAGCAGCCGGAGCTGCGAGGCGTCCGTGTCCTGGTACTCGTCCACGAAGATCGCGTCGTAGGCGGAGGCCAACGACGGCGTGCGTTCCGCCAGGAGCACCGCGCGGTGCAGGAGTTCCGCGTAGTCCAGCGTGCCCTGCATGTCCAGGACGTCCAGGTACTCGGAGAGGAACGCCGCCGCCGCCTTCCAGTCCGGCCGCCCGATGCGCTCGGCGAAGGAGGCCAGGGCCCGCGGGCCCAGCCCCAGCTCGCGGGCGCGGGCCAGCACCGCCCGGACCTCGTCCGCGAAGCCGCGCGTGGTCAGCGCGGCCCGCAGGTCGTCCGGCCAGCGGATGGAGCGGATCCTGCGCTGGCCCTCCAGCAGGGTGCGGACCATCACGTCCTGCTCCGGCCCCGACAGCAGCCGCAGCGGATCCGCGAAGAGGTCGGTGTCCTGGTGGGCGCGGACCAGGCCGTAGCAGAAGGAGTGGAAGGTGGTGGCCTGCGGGGCCCGCGCGCCGCCCAGCCGCAGGGCGGCCCGGTCGCGCAGTTCCACGGCCGCCTTGCGGCTGAACGTCAGGATGAGGATCCGCGCGGGATCGGCGCCCGCCTCCACCCGGGCGGCGACCGCCTCGACCAGCGTGGTCGTCTTCCCGGTGCCCGGTCCGGCCAGGACCAGCAGCGGTCCGGCCGTGTGCTCAACCACAGCCCGCTGCGCTGCGTCCAGCACAGGAGGATCCACCCGTCCCGGCCCGGTGCGCACGAGGCGGTACGCGTCGGTGGTCCGCGTGTGCCGCCGTTCGGTGCGGTCGGAGGAAGAGGTGATCACGTGAGGTGCCGGTCCTGGTGGGTCTGCGGGGTGGGGCGGTGGTGCCGTGCCGGCTCGCGCGGAGGCCGAAGTGGCAACGCTACGCCAACCGGACGACGCCGCGCAGTCCCCACGGGTCCCCCGTACGGGTGTTCGCGTCCTCGCCCGATCGCCCGTCCGGGCCCCGCATGGCCGAAGCTGTCAGGTGTGAGCCTCGTCGCGCCCGCCGCCCCGCCCCTCGCCTCCCGGGTCCCGTCCGCCGTCCCCTCCCGGGTCCCCGTCCCAGCGCGCCCGCCGCATGTCCAGGCGGGGCTCGCCGGCCGCCGTCAGGCGCAGCGGGGTGCCCTCGGTGCGGTAGTGCTCCAGGGCGCGCGGCTCGTGGCCGGGCAGGGGCGTGCCGTCCGCCCGGACCACGCGCCACCAGGGCACGGCGCCCCCGTACAGGGCCAGGACGCGGCCGACCTGGCGGGGTCCGCCCTCGCCGAGCCATTCGGCGACGTCGCCGTATGTCATCACCCGGCCGGGCGGAATACTCTCGACCGCCTCCAGTACACGCTCCGCGTAGGCGGGCAGCTCCTCACTCATTCAGCACATGGTGCAGTACGCCGGGCAGCCGCTGGTGGAAGTCGTCGTTCCGGACCGGCGCGCACCCTGATGCCCTCATGGCCCCTCGGTCCGTGCCACCATCTTCCGGGCGGTGACTGGTGATACGTGATCAAGAAGAGACGGATGTGACGACGAAGGAGCAGGGTGTGAGCCCTCCGGAAGGCGCGCCGGCGGACGACGGCGCACGCCCCGACGACGGCCGCGCCCCCCGCCCGCAGGACCTCCCCGGAGGCCGCCCCGGCAGCCTCCCGGCCGGCCTCCCGGAGCCCGCTCCGGAGGAGCCGCGTACGCGGGAACCACGTACGCAGGAGCCCCCCGCGCCCCCGGCCGACGCTGCCGCCGACGCCGACGCCGGGCCCGGCGCCCGCGCCGAGGACGACCCCGACCCCGGCGCCGAGGGCCCCCTCGGCCACGCCGCCACGGCCGCCGACCCCGTCGAGGTCGACGAACCGCTGCTCGCCGCCCGCGTGCACCGCCCCTCCGACCTCGTGCGCCTCCTCGTCGGCATCCTCGGCATCGCCGTCCTCCTCGGCATCGCCGCCTTCGCCCACGGCACCACCGTCGGCCTGGAGGAGGACATCACCAAGGGCACCGGCCAGGCCCCCGACCTGCTGATCAAGGTCGCCGCGCTGGTGTCCAGCATCGCGGTGCTGCTGCTCCCCGTCGCCTTCGCCATCGAACGCCTCATCAAGCGCGACGGGCTGCGCATCGCCGACGGCGTCCTCGCCGCCGTCCTCGCGCACGGCGTCACCCTCGCCACCGACCTGTGGGTCTCCCAGGCCGCGCCCGGCACCATCCAGGACGCCCTGACCCGCCCCGCGGGCGGCGGCACCCTCACCGACCCGGTGCACGGCTACCTCGCGCCCGTGATCGCGTACATGACCGCCGTCGGCATGACCCGCAGGCCGCACTGGCGCGTGGCGCTCTGGGTGGTGCTGCTGCTCAACGCGCTCACCATGCTGGTCAACGGGTACACCACCCCCTTCTCGATCATCCTCACCGTGCTGATCGGCTGGAGCGTCGCCTACGGCACCCTCTACGCCGTCGGCTCCCCCAACGTCCGCCCCACCGGGCAGAACCTCCTCGCCGGACTGCGCCGCGTCGGCTTCCAGCCGGTCAGCGCCACCCGCGCCGAGATGCCCGGCGGCCCCGAGGCGTCCGAGGTCGGCGACCGGGGCCGCCGCTACCACGTCACCCTGGAGGACGGGCCGCCGCTCGACGTCACCGTCGTCGACCGCGAGCAGCAGGCCCAGGGCTTCTTCTACCGGGTCTGGCGCCGGCTCACCCTGCGCGGCATCACCACCGGCCGCAGCATCCAGTCACTGCGCCAGGCCCTGGAGCAGGAGGCCCTGCTCGCCTACGCCGCCATCGCGGCCGGGGCGAACGCGCCGAAGCTGATCGCCACCTCCGAGCTCGGCCCGGACGCGGTGATGCTCGTCTACGAGCACCTCGGCGGCCGGCCCCTGGACGCCCTGCCGGACGAGGAGATCACCGACGGGCTGATCCGCGACGCCTGGGAGCAGGTGCACGCCCTGCAGTCGCGGCGGATCGCCCACCGCAGGCTCACCGGGGACGCGCTGGTGGTGGATCGTTCCGGCAATGTCACCCTCACCGACCTGCGCGGCGGGGAGATCGCCGCGGGCGACCTGGTGCTGCGCATGGACGTCGCCCAGCTGCTGGCCACCCTCGGCCTGCGGGTGGGCGCCGAGCGCTCGGTGGCCTCGGCGGTGTCGGTGCTCGGCCCGGACATCGTCGCGGACTGCCTGCCGCTGCTCCAGCCGATCGCGCTGAGCCGTTCCACGCGGGCCACGCTGCGCCGGCTGGCCCGCGAGCGGGCCGACCGGGAGCGGGAGGCCGTACTGGAGTCCTCGCGCGCGGCGAAGGCCGCCCGCGAGGAGGAGTCCGCCGCCTCCACCACCTCGGCGGCGGCCGAACGCAAGGCGGAGAAGAAGGCCCTGGAGGACGCGCTCGACGGGGCGCGCGAGGAGGACCTGCTGACGCAGATCCGCCACCAGGTGCTGCTGATCCGCCCGCAGGCGCCGGTGGAGCCTGCCCGGCTGGAGCGGATCCGGCCGCGCACGCTGGTGTCGTTCATCGCGGGCGCGTTCGGCGCGTACTTCCTGCTCACGCAGCTCGCGCATGTGGACTTCGCGACGATCATCGGCGAGGCGCAGTGGGGCTGGGTCGGCGCGGCCCTCGCCTTCTCGGCGCTGACCTACTTCGCGGCGGCGATGAGCCTGCTGGGCTTCGTACCGGAGCGGGTGTCCTTCCTGCGGACCGTGGTGGCGCAGGTGGCCGGGTCCTTCGTGAAGCTGGTGGCTCCGGCGGCGGTGGGCGGTGTCGCGCTGAACACCCGCTTCCTCCAGCGGGCCGGGGTCCGGCCGGGGCTGGCGGTCGCGAGCGTGGGCGCCTCGCAGCTCTTCGGGCTGGCCAGCCACATCCTGCTGCTGCTGTCGTTCGGCTATCTGACCGGGACCGAGAAGACCCCGGAGATGACGCCGTCCCGGGCGGTGATCGCCGGGCTGCTGACGGTGGCGGTGCTGGTGCTGGTGGTGACGGCGGTGCCGTTCCTGCGGAAGTTCGTGGTGACGCGGGTACGGGCGCTGTTCGCGGGCGTGGTGCCGCGCATGCTGGACGTGCTCCAGCGGCCGAAGAAGCTGATGACCGGCATCGGCGGGATGCTGCTGCTGACGGGCTGCTTCGTGATGTGCCTGGACGCGTCGATCCGGGCGTTCGGCGGCGGCGAGGCCATCAGCTACGCCAGCATCGCGGTGGTGTTCCTCGCGGGCAACGCGCTGGGGTCGGCGGCGCCGACGCCGGGCGGTATGGGCGCGGTGGAGACCACGCTGACCCTGGGTCTGATCGCGGCGGGGCTGGAGAAGGAGGTCGCGATCTCGGCGGTGCTGCTGTTCCGGCTGATGACCTTCTGGCTGCCGGTGCTGCCGGGGTGGATCTCGTTCAACTTCCTGACCCGCAAGGAAGCGATCTAGCCTCCGGCTGGGTCGGCAGGGGTACGGGGCTCCGCCCGCGGGCCCCTGTGCGGCTCGGCGGTGGGTCCCGCACCCCCGACGGCGCTTCGCGCCCGCGCCTCAAACGCCGGCGGGGCTGGATGGGGCGGCCGGGCCTGGGGGCCCGGCCACTCGAAAGGGTCAGCGCGGGAGCGGGGTGGGGTGGGCGCCGTCAGGATGGGGGCATGTCGAGAATCCTCCTGCGGGTCGCCGTCGCCGTTGCCCTCGTCGCCGGGGCAGCCGGTACCAGTGGTTGTTCCGACGGCGGGGAGGAGAAGCCGCCCCGGGCCGGCGGCACCGAGGGGGCGCCGCCCCTCAAGTGGACCGACTGCGACGCGCCCACGCCCGCCGAGGGCGGCGGCCAGGCCCCGCCCAAGGACTGGCAGTGCGCCACGCTCCATGTGCCGCTGGACTACGCCAAGCCCGAAGGAGAAACGATTCCTCTGGCGCTGATCCGGGCCAAGGCCCGTGATCAGGGCAAGCGTCTCGGCTCCCTCGTCTTCAACTTCGGCGGCCCCGGCGGCTCCGGGATCACCACCCTGCCCGGCGCAGCCAAGGAGTACGAGGCCCTGCGCGAGCGCTACGACCTCGTCAGCTTCGACCCCCGCGGGGTCGGCGCCAGCGCCCCGGTCCTCTGCCTGGACAACAAGCAGCTCGACGCCTACTACGCCTCCGACTCCTCCCCCGACACCCCCGAGGCGCAGCGCAAGTACGTCGCGAACACCCGCGCCTACCAGGAGGCGTGCAAGGCGAAGTCCGGCAAGGTCCTCCCCTACGTCGGCACCGAGAACGCCGCCCGCGACCTCGACCGGATCCGCCAGGCCCTCGGCGACGAGAAGCTGAACTACTTCGGCATCTCCTACGGCACCGAGCTCGGCGGGGTCTACGCCCACCTCTTCCCCGAACGCGTCGGCCGGGCCGTCTTCGACGCCGTCGTCGACCCGACCAAGACCGCGGAGCAGGGCGCGCTCGGCCAGGCGAAGGGCTTCCAGCTGGCCCTCGGCAACTTCGCGCAGGACTGCGTGAACCGCGGCGACGAGTGCCGGCTCCAGGGCAGCACCGCCAAGGAGATCGAGGACAACATCATCAAGCTCCAGAAGTCCCTGGCGGCCAAGCCCGTCCCCGGCATCGGGGACCGGATGCTGACGGAGTCCTCCGCGACCAACGGCATCGCCCAGGCCCTGTACTCCCAGGAGCTGTGGCCGCTGCTGGAGCAGGGCATCGACGAGGCCGAGGGCGGCCAGGGGCAGCTGCTGATGGCCCTGTCGGACGCGCTCAACGGCCGCGACCAGCAAGGCGCTTACAGCAATATCGGGGCGGCCAACACGGCCATCAACTGCGTCGACTCCAAGGACCGCTACACCCTGGAGCAGACGAAGGCCAAGCTGCCCGAGTTCCGCGCCGCCTCGCCCGTGTTCGGGGACTTCCTCGGCTGGGCCATGATGAGCTGCACCGGCTGGCCCGTCCCCGGCACCTGGGAGACGCCGGACGTCTCCGCCCCCGGGTCCGCCCCCATCGTGGTGATCGGCAACACCGGCGACCCGGCCACCCCGTACGAGGGCGCCCGCAAGATGGTCGAACGGCTCGGCCCCGGCGTCGGCGTGGAGCTCACCTACAAGGGCCAGGGGCACGGCGCGTACAACAGCGGCGACCCGTGCGTGCAGGGGGCCGTGAACTCCTACCTGCTGGACGGGAAGGTGCCCGCGGGCGGCACGGTCTGCACGGCGGCCCCCGCTCCCACCCCGGACTCCTCGGGACAGCAGCCCGAGCCCTCCGAACCGGCGGCCCCCCTGGGCGCCTGAGCGGGACCGGGACGGCCCGCGGCCGGCCCGGACATGCCGAAGGGGTGCCCCGCGTACGGGACACCCCTTCGCACAGGAACCGTGACGGTCTAGTAGACCGGCTTGTCCGGCTCGATCTGGTGGACCCAGCCGATGACGCCGCCGCCCACGTGCACCGCGTCCGAGAAGCCCGCGGACTTGAGGACCGCGAGGACTTCCGCACTGCGGACACCCGTCTTGCAGTGCAGGACGATGCGCTTGTCCTGCGGCAGGTCCTGGAGGGCGGTGCCCATCAGGAACTCGCCCTTGGGGATCAGCTTCGCGCCCGGGATCGAGACGATCTCGTACTCGTTGACCTCGCGGACGTCGATGATCTCGATGTTCTCGCCGTCGTCGATCCACTCCTTGAGCTGCTTGGGAGTGATCGTCGAGCCGGCCGCGGCCTCCTGGGCCTCCTCCGACACCACGCCGCAGAACGCCTCGTAGTCGATGAGCTCGGTGACCGTGGCATTCGGGCCGCAGACCGCGCAGTCGGGGTCCTTGCGGACCTTCACCTGGCGGTACTGCATCTCCAGGGCGTCGTAGATCATCAGACGGCCGACCAGCGGCTCACCGACACCGGTGAGGACCTTGATGGCCTCGGTGACCTGGATGGAGCCGATGGACGCGCAGAGCACGCCCAGGACACCGCCCTCGGCGCAGCTCGGGACCATGCCCGGCGGCGGGGGCTCCGGGTAGAGGCAGCGGTAGCAGGGGCCGTGCTCGGACCAGAAGACCGAAGCCTGGCCGTCGAAGCGGTAGATGGAGCCCCATACGTACGGCTTGTTCAGCAGCACGCAGGCGTCGTTGACCAGGTAGCGCGTGGCGAAGTTGTCCGTGCCGTCGACGATCAGGTCGTACTGGCCGAAGATCTCCATCACGTTCTCGGCCTCGAGCCGCTCCTCGTGAAGGACCACGTTCACGTACGGGTTGATGCCCAGCACGCTGTCGCGCGCGGACTCGGCCTTGGAGCGGCCGATGTCCGCCTGGCTGTGGATGATCTGGCGCTGCAGGTTCGACTCGTCGACCTCGTCGAACTCCACGATGCCCAGCGTGCCCACGCCGGCCGCGGCCAGGTACATCAGGGCGGGCGAACCGAGGCCGCCCGCACCGACGGCGAGCACCTTGGCGTTCTTGAGGCGCTTCTGGCCTTCCATCCCGACGTCCGGGATGATCAGGTGCCGCGAATACCGGCGGACCTCGTCGACGGTGAGCTCAGCTGCTGGCTCGACCAGCGGTGGCAGCGACACGGGCACTCCGAAGATGGGGAGCATCCCCGCGGGTGCAGGGAGCGATCTGATGATGTCCTCCCCGTAACACTGCCACGGCCTTCTTCATTCCGAGACACCTGTTCCGATCCGCGAGACGATTTCGTCCCAGTACCCGGGCATGGAGGCCCAGGGGTCGCCGGCCTCGGCCGCGCGGCGGTCGGTGAACCAGATCGTGCCCGCGCCCTGCCAGCGCGCGACCCGCATCGCCTCCTCCAGGTGGGTGCGCGGCACGCCGTGGACCAGGTGGCAGAACCGCTCCGCCGGATGGTCCGCCGTCCACTCCGCCACCTGCGACCAGCGGTAGTCGGCCCAGGCCCCGGAGAAGGTGACCAGCTGGTCTGCGGCCTCCGCGTAGCCCTCGTACGGGTGGGTGCCGTGCCCGAGCACGATCGTGAGGTCCGGGCCCAGACCGCGCAGGGCGTCCACCACCCGGCACACCGCGGCCAGGTCCTCCTTGTCGGCGGGGGTCCCGGCCAGGTAGAAACCGCCGACGCCGTACCAGTCGCGGAAGCGGTGGGCGTCGGAGACCAGCTCCCCGAAGGACCGGGATCCGTCCCGCATGGCGAGATGGCCGAGGACCCGGCCGCCGGAGGTGCGCAGCCGCGCGGCGGCCTCCGTGCAGTGCGGGTCGGGCCGTGCGCCGGGCCCGTCCGAGACGTTGAGGACGGCCCAGTGCAGCGGGGTGCCGGGGCGGGTCAGCTCGGCCCATTCCACGGGCGCGAGCAGCGGGTGCGCGTAGCCGGGGATGCCGAGGCCCAGCCGGCCCGCCCCGGTGGCGGCGCCGGCCACGGCCCCCGGCGGCGTGGTCAGATGCGGCACGCCGCCTCCATCCAGATGTCCGCGAGGGATTCCTCCAGGCCGATCCGGGGCCGCCAGCCGAGCCGGTCCCGGGCGGTACGGACATCCGCCTGCTGCCAGGCGCCGCAGCCGTCGGGATAGGGGTACGGCTGGGGGGCGGCGGCGAGCTGCTCGCCCCCGGCCTCGGCGCGCGGGGAGCCGATGGAGGCGAGCCCGGGGCGGCCCGGGTGGTGCCCCTGCTGGGGCCCGTGAGGTACGTCGAGCTCGTGCAGGGCGCCTCCGTAGCCGGCGACCCGGGCCAGGACGGAGGCCGCGTCGCGCAGCCGGACCGCGCGGCCGGTGCCGATGTTGACCACGCCCTGCGCGGCCGACAGCGAGGCGGCGTGCACGGCGCGCGCCACGTCCCGTACGTCCACGAAGTCGCGCTGCACGCCCAGTCCGCTGAGCTTGAGCTCGCCGTCGCCGGACTGCATGGCCCGGCGCATGGCCTCGGCGAGCCGGCCGAGGGGGGATCCGGCGGGGGTGCCGGGGCCCACGGGCGAGAAGATCCGCAGGACGACCGCGTCCAGCCCGGAGCCCAGGACCAGTTCGGTGGCGGCGAGTTTGCTGACGCCGTACGGCCCGCCGGGTCTCGGGACGGCGTCCTCGGCCGTGGAGGAACCGGGCTGGCTGGGGCCGTACTCGGCGGCGCAGCCGAGCTGTACCAGCCGGGCCCCGCAGCCGCTGCGGCGCAGCGATTCGCAGATGGTGGCGACGGCGACGGTGTTGTGCCGGGTGAGCTCGCGGGCCCCGCCGCGGGTGGCTCCGGCGCAGTTGATGACGACGCCCGGGTGGACGGCGTCGAGGAAGCGGGTCAGCGCTCCGGGGCTGCCGGTGGCGAGGTCGAAGCGGACGTCGGCGTCGTCGCCGCGGCCGAGCGCGGTGAGCTGTACGGCGGGGTCGGCGAGCAGCCGGTCGGCGACGTAGCGGCCGAGGTATCCGTTGGCTCCGATCAGCAGCACCCTCATCGTGTGCCCCTTGGGTCGGTTGGCTGGCCGGTCATGTCGGTTTCTCCTTGCGGGCGGGCGGGCGGTGGGTGGGGCGGGCTACGGGCCGGGCGCCTCGGCGTCGGCTCCGAGGGTCCGGGGCGGTCGGTGGGGGCCCCGGCTCAGGTCCTCGCGTGCGCGGAGGCGCGGGACAGGGCGAGGACGGCGTGGACGAGGAGTCCGGCAGCGGCGGCGGCCGCCGCTGCCGGTACGGGGACCAGGGCCAGGCCGAGCGCGGCGGCGACGGGCCCGCGGTGGGCGCCGTGCCGGAGCAGCAGCCGGGTCAGGAAGAGCAGCAGGGCGAGCGGGACGGCCACCGGCAGCGGTGCCCCGGCGAGCGCGGCGGCGCCCGCGGCGGCCGCGGTGAACAGCGCGGCCGCGATGAGCAGCAGCGGCCGCACGCGTGCGGCGAAGTCCTCCAGGGCCCGGCTCCCCGCGAGCCGGGTGCGCCCGCCCGCGCCGAAGGCGGCGGCGGCCAGGTGCCCGGGGGCGACGGCCAGCGCGAGGGCGGCGGCGAGGGGCGTGCCGTAGCGGTGCGCGGCCCAGCCGGCGACGGCGGCGGCGAGCAGGTGCGCGAGCCAGGGGAACCGGGGCCCGGCGGCCCGGCCGGGCCACACCAGCGCGGCGACGGTGGCGGCCACGGCGGCGGGCCCGGCCCAGGGCTGCCCGGCGGCGGCCGCGGCGAGGGCGAGCGCCCCGGGCAGTACGGCGTACCCGAGGGCCCGGAAGGCGGCGGGCCCGGCGGCGGCCAGGGCGGGCGCGGCGGTGGCGTTCTCCCCGCGCGGGGTGCGGGCGTACAGCTCCTCGGCGAGGGAGAACACGTCGCGGTGGCGGAAGCGGGCGGCGGTGCGGTCGGTGAGGCCGTGGGCCTCCAGCCCGGCGGCGATCTCCAGCGGGTCCACGGCCCGCGCGCACAGCTCCCGGTGCCGGTGCAGCAGGGCCTTGACGGGATCCCCGCCCGCCCGCCGCCGCGCCTGCGCGGGGGCCTCGGCCGGCGGTGGCGCGGCCGGGTCTGCGGTGGTCATACGGCGGCCTCCGTGGTGGCGTCCGGGGCCGGTGCCCAGGTCGGGCTGGTCCAGTGGCCCGGGACCCGGGCCTCGGCGGGCCGGGCGAAGGGGACGGCCCCGGCGGCCCGTCCGGATCCCCGGGCCAGGAGCCGGAGGTAGGTCTCCTGGAAGGCGGTGACGTTCTGCTCGACGGTGAACAGCTCCAGGGCGCGGGCCCGGGCGGCGGCGCCGAGCCGCCCGGCGCGCTCGGGGTCGCCCAGCAGGGACAGGCAGGCTTCGGCCAGGGCCCGGGGGTTGCGCGGCGGGACGACGAGCCCCGTGCCGCCGATCACCTCGCGGACGGCGCCCACGTCGGTGGAGACGGTGGCCCGGCCGCAGAACATGGCCTCGGCCAGGGTGAGCGGGAAGCCCTCGATCACGGAGGAGAGCACGACGGCGCGGCCCGCTCCGTACGCCTCGGCGGTGGTGGGGACCTCGGGTCCGCCGATCTCCTCGAAGGTGACCGGGTTCTCCCCGGCGGTGACGCTGTCGGCGGCCTCGTCGGGGAAGAGCTGCGCGGCGAGTGAGCGGCAGTCCGCGAGGTATCCGGGGTCGGCGGCGGTGGCGAAGATCCGCAGCCGGGTGCGCGGGGCGGCCCGGCGGACCTCGGCGAAGGCGTGCAGCAGGGCGACGAGGTCCTTGGCCGGTTCCAGCCGGCCGACCCACACCAGGGTGTCCGGGTCCCCGCCGTCGGCGGACTCCCCGACGGCGGCGAACCGGCCGGCCTCCATCCCCGGGTACACCGTGCGCAGCCGGTCGCGGGTGGCGCCGCAGCGCTCCTGCCAGCGGCGGGCGTGGGTGTTGCCGGGGGTCAGGAAGTCGGCGCGGGTGTAGATCTCGGTGGCCAGCCGCAGGTGGAAGGCGCCGAGCAGGGCCCGTACGGCGGGGCGCGGTTCGTCCGCGCGGCCGGGGCCGAGGTGGGTGAGGTAGTGGGCGCGCAGCTGGACCCCGTACTCGGTGACCAGGAGGGGGACCCCGAAGAAGCGTTTGGCCAGCAGTCCGGGAAGGGCCGCGACCCCGCCGGCCGTGGCGTGGCAGACGTCGACCGCGCCCAGGCCCCCGCTGAGGCCGTCGCCCCGGCCGCCGCCCGTGCCCGGCCGCTCCCCCGCGCCCTCGTCCTCGTACCAGTCGAGGGACAGCGGGCGGAGCATGACCTCCAGTGCGTCCACGAAGTCGAGGAGGTCCGCGACGTGGGCGGTCTGGACGGGGCGGCCGGCGCCCGGGGCCCGGCAGGCGGACTCCAGGGCGCGCACGGCGGACTCGGAGCGCAGGGCGGCGTACAGACCGCCCTGGTCGCGGGCCAGTTCGGCCAGGCCGTACAGTCCGTCGGCGAAGGGGCCGGGCGCGGCGGCGCAGATGCCGTGGACCAGTTCCTTGAAGCAGTCCGTGAAGCGCCGGCGTTCGCGCCGGGAGTAGGTCCGGCCGTCGTCGGCGGGCGCCCAGAGGGGGGCGGTGCGGACGCGGGTGACGTGCGCGGGCAGCGGGAGCCGTTCGCGTTCCTGCTCGGCGCTGCGGCTCAGGGCGTACAGCTCGAACTCGTGCTGCGGGAGCCCGCGTACGAGCCGGTCGCACCAGGTCCGCGACTCTCCCGTCGCATACGGATAACCGCCTTCCGTGAGCAGTCCGATCCGCATGTGTGGCACCCCCCTTGTCTCCCGGTCTGCCGTTGAGGCGGTCGCGGACGGTCGGGCGATCCGCCGCGGGAGAACTCAAGCGGATATGCCGAAGGCGCGACGGACGGTTGTCCGTCGCGCCACCGGAAGGGGTGAAGAGTCGTAACTTTCCCGTACGGTTCGCGTTCGAGCACGCTAGAAGTACTGCCCCGGACGGCCCGGCGTCAGGCGGTGGGCACAGCCTCCCGGCGGGTGCTGCGGCGCTCGGCGGCGAGCCCCGGGTCCAGGGCCGGGACGGCGGCGAGGAGCCGGCGGGTGTAGGGGTGCGCGGGGCGCTCGTACACCTCGTCCACCGGGCCCTCCTCGACGATCTCGCCGGCCCGCATGACGGCGACCCGGTCGCTGACCTGCCGGACCACGGCGAGGTCGTGCGCGATGAAGACCAGCGCGAGGCCCAGCTCCCGCTGGAGTTCCGCGAGCAGTGCGGTGACCTGCGCCTGCGTGGTGACGTCGAGGGCGGAGACGGCCTCGTCGCAGACGATGAGGCGCGGCTCGGGGGCCAGGGCGCGGGCGATGCCGATCCGCTGGCGCTGGCCGCCGCTGAACTCGTGGGGGTAGCGGTCGTAGTGCTCCGGTTCCAGTCCGACGCGGCGCAGGAGTTCCCCGACGCGGGCCCGGATCGCGGTCTCGTCCCGGGCCCCGGCGGCGCGCAGCGGGTCCGCGACGGACTCGCCGACGGAGCGGCGCGGGTTGAGGGAGGAGGCCGGGTCCTGGAAGACCATCTGCACGCCGTCCGCGATCCCGGTGACGGGCACGCCCCGGTGGCGGACCTGCCCGGAGTCGGGGCGGACCAGGCCGACGAGCATCCGCCCGAGGGTGCTCTTGCCCGATCCGCTCTCCCCGACGATGCCCAGGGTCTCCCCCGCGCGGACGGCGAGCGACACCCCGGCCACGGCCTCGACGCGGCGCCGCCCGCGGCCGAAGCCGCGCCGCAGTCCCTCGGCCTCCACGACGGGCGGGCCCCCGGCCGCCGCCGCCCGGACCCCGGTGCGCGGCGCGTCCAGGCGCGGTACGGCGGCCAGCAGGGCCCGGGTGTAGGGCTCGGCGGGCGCCGCCAGGACCTCGTGGACGGGCCCGTGCTCGACGGCGGAGCCGTCCCGCATGACGAGCAGTTCGTCCACGCTCTCGGCGGCCACGCCCACGTCGTGGGTGACGAGCAGCAGCCCGAGGCCGCGCTCCTCGCGCAGGCCGTGCAGCAGGTCCAGGATCTGCGCCTGCACGGTGACGTCGAGGGCGGTGGTGGGCTCGTCCGCGATCAGCAGCTGCGGCGCGCAGGCCAGGGCCATGGCGATGAGGGCCCGTTGCCGCATGCCGCCGCTGAACTCGTGGGGCCGGGCGCGGGAGCGGCGGGCGGCGTCCGCGATGCCCACGCGCTCCAGCACGCCGACGGCCACCGCGCGGGCGGCCCGCCGGGAGGCGCCGGAGTGGATCCGGTGCACCTCGGCGATCTGGTCCCCGATGGCGTGGTAGGGGTCGAGGGAGCTGAGCGGGTCCTGGAAGACCATGGCGGCGGTGCCGCCGCGCAGCCGGCGCAGCTCGGCCGGGGTGGCCGCGGCCACGTTGGTGCCGCCGACGCGGACGGTGCCGGCCAGCCGGGCGCCCGTACCGCGGTGCAGTCCCAGGAGGGCGGCGGCCACGGTGGACTTGCCGCTGCCGGACTCACCGACGATGCCGAGGGCGCGGCCGGGTTCCAGGGTGAAGGAGACCCCGTCCACGGCGCGTACGTATCCGTCGGCGCCGCCCACGGGGAAGTCGACCACGAGGCCGCTGACGTCCACCAGTGCCGGGCTCATGCGAGGGCCACCCTTCGGTCCGCGACGGCGTACAGCAGGTCGGCGACGGCTCCCGCGAGGACCACGGCCGCGCCGATGGCGAGGACGACGCCGACCACGACGGGCAGGTCCACGACGCGGACCCCGTCGATGAGGGTCTTGCCGAGGCCGGGGATCCCGAACAGCGACTCGGTCAGCACGGCGCCGCCGATCATCGTGCCGAAGTCGACGGCGCTGAGGGCGATCACGGGGGCGACGGCGCCGCGCGCCGCGTGCCGGGTGACGAGGGCCCGCTCCCCCACCCCGTAGGCGCGGAAGGTCCGGATGTGGTCCTCGGCCAGTGTCTCCAGGGTGGAACTGCGGGTGAGCCGGGCGTACTTGGCGCTCTCGAAGAGGCCGAGGGTCAGCCAGGGCAGCAGCAGGTTCCAGGCCCACTGCTCGGGGTCCTCGGTGAGCGGCACATAGGTCGGGAAGGGCAGCCACTGGAGGTGGGCGCAGACGGCCATGAGCAGCAGCAGGCCCAGGATGAAGACGGGGGTGCCGGTCCCGGCGAGGGTGAGGACGGTCAGGGCGCGTTCGGTGAGGCCGCCGCGGCGCAGCGCGGAGAGCAGCCCGGTGCCGACGCCGACCAGCAGCCAGATGGCGAGGGCGCCCAGCGCGAGCGAGAGGGTGGCGGGCAGCCGCTCCAGGAGCAGCCCGGTGACCTGCTGGTCGTTCTGGTAGGAGAAGCCGAGGCAGGGGGCGTCGCAGTGCAGGACGAGCCCGGCGCCCGCGGAGTAGTCCCGTCCGGCCACGATGCCCTGGAGGAAGCGCAGGTACTGGGTGACGGAGGAGTCGTTCAGGCCGAGCTGCTCGCGGACCTGGGCGATCTGCTGCGGGTTGCAGCGCTCTCCGCAGGCGAGGCGGGCGGGGTCGCCGGGGGCGAGGTAGAAGAGGGAGTAGACGATGACGGACAGCGCGAGCAGCACGAACAGTGCGCCGCCGATCCGTTTGAGCACGAAGCGGGTCACCCCTTGCGCTCCTTTCCGGTGCCGACCCGCAGGCGGGAGCCTTCGCGCGGGTCGAGGGCCGTGCGGACGGCGTCGCCCAGCACGGTGAAGGCGAGCACGGTGACGAAGAGCAGCCCGGCGGGCAGCAGGACGTAGGCCGGGTCGGCGCGGAACCAGGTCTGCGCGCCGGAGAGCATCTGCCCCCAGGAGGGGGTGGGCGGTTTCACGCCGACGCCCAGGAAGGACAGCGACGCCTCGGCCACGATGGCGGTCGGCACCTTGATCGCCGCGTACGTGATGACGGGCGCGGCCAGCGAGGGCAGCAGCTCGCGCCGGGCGATGCGCAGCCGGCCGCTGCCGGAGAGCCGGGCGGCGTCGACGAAGTCGAGCCCGCGCAGCGCGAGGGCCTGGGCGCGCACCATCCGGGCGGTGCCGCCCCAGTCGAGCAGGCCGATGATGAGGATGAGCAGCAGCGGGCGGGGGAAGCCGGGCGGGACGACGGCGGTGAGGGCGATACCGATGACCAGCAGCGGCAGCGCGATCATCACATCGGTGAACCGGCCGATGACCTGGCCCGCGATCCGCCCGCCGAGCGCGGCGGCGAGTCCGACGGCGACGCCGACGCAGATCTGCACGGCGACCGCGCCGAGGGCGACGAGCAGCGAGATCCGCGCCCCGTAGGCGAGGCGGATGAAGAGGTCGCGGCCGGTGCCCGGTTCCACGCCGAGCCAGTGCTCGGCGGAGATCCCGCCGAAGGCGCCGGTCGGCACCCCGCCGCGGGCGGAGTCGACGAGGTCGTCGTGGTAGGCGTTCGGGTCCTGGCCGGTGAGCTGCGCGAGCAGGGGTGCGGCGAGGGCGAGCAGGACGAGCAGGGCCAGGACGGCGGCGGCCGCGACGGCGGAGGGCCGCCCGCGCAGCCGCCGCCACACCCGGCGTCCGGCGCCGGCGCCCGGGGGGATGTTCCCGGGCGCCGGCGCGGACCGTTCGAGGGCGAGGGTCACTTGACCGCGACCTGCGAGACGTCGAGGACCCCGGTCCAGTCGCTGATCACGACGTTCTTGACCTCCTTGCCGACCACCCGCTTGTAGACGGGGTGGAAGAGCGGCACGGTCAGGGCCTGCTCGCCGATCTTCTTGTCGAGGGCGCCCCAGCGCTTACCGGCCGCCGCGAGGTCGGTCAGCTTGGCGATCTCGTCGATCTCGGCGTTCACGGCCGGGTCGTTGAGCTGCGCGTGGTTGTAGTTGGAGCCGCCGGTCACGATCTGCCGGCCGTCGAAGATCGGGGCGAGGAAGGGGCCGCCGGAGGGCCAGTCGGCGCCCCAGCGGGAGAGGAAGAAGCCGGGGGTGTTGGCGGCGTCCCAGCGGCGCTCGTTGAAGGCGTTGTTCTCCAGGCCCTCCAGCTTGACGGTGATCCCGGCGGCGGCGAGCGCCTGCTGCACGGCGGTGGCCACCTCGGGGCTGGTCTGGCGGTTCTGCGCGGTGGAGTGGGTCAGCGTGACGGTGAGGCCGTCGGGGAAGCCCGCCTCCTTGAGCAGTTCCTTGGCCTTGGCCGGGTCTCCGGTCCTGCCCGCCGGGAAGTGGTCGTAGGGGGTGAAGCCGAACGCCTCGCGCTCGGGCAGGAAGGTGGTGGCGGGCTCGGCCAGGGCGGAGCCGCCGGCGGCGTTGACCACGCTGGTGCGGTTGATGGCGTGGGAGATCGCCTGGCGGACCTTCGGGTTGTCGAAGGGCGCCACCTTCGGGTTGAAGGCCAGGTAGTTGACGTAGCCGAAGTGCCCGGTGCCGACGCGCCCCGCCAGCTCCTTGTTGTCCCCGATCTGCGCCAGCTCGGCCGGTCCCAGGTTGGTGTCGGTGGTGACGGCGGCGGCGTCGGGGCCGGCGCTGGTGGTCAGGCGCTGGTTGATGACGGCGGCGTCGAGCCCGGAGCGGACGTCGATCCGGTCCGGGTACGCCTTGCGCTCCTCGTCGGTCTTCTCGTCCCAGTGCTCGTTGCGCTCCAGGGTGAGGTGCTCGCCGTCGTTGTCGTTCTTCACCACCTTGTACGGGCCGGAGGAGACGGGGTGCTCCTCGTACTTCGCGCCGGTGTCCTTGGCCTTGGGGACGGGGGCGAACTGCGTCTGGGTGGCGACGAAGGGGAATTCGCCCTCGGGCTTGCGCAGCTTGAAGACGATGGTCCTCGCGTCGGGCACGACGATGGAGTCCAGCCCCTTGCCGCCGTCCTTGTAGGGGCCCTCGTAGGACTCCCCGCCGACCAGCCAGTCCCGCAGGTACGGGGCTCCGCCCGACAGTTCGGCGGCGAAGGAGCGCTCGATGCCGTACTTGATGTCGGCGGTGGTGATCGGGGAGCCGTCCTCGTACTTCAGCCCGTCCTTGAGGGTGTAGGTCCACTCGGTGGCGTCGGCGTTGGCCCGCCCGGTGTCGGTGGCCAGGTCGGGCACGACCTTGGTGCCGGCGGCGCCGTCCTCCCGGTTGCGGGTGGTCAGCGTACGGAAGACCAGCGAGGGGACGTTGCCGCCGCCCGAGGTGTAGAGGCGGGCCGGGTCGAAGTCGTTCTGCGGCTCGGAGTTGAGGACGGTCAGCGTGCCGCCCTTCTGCGGGGTCCCGGCGGCGCCGGGCCTGTCGCCCGAACCCGCCCGGTCCGCGGCGTCCTTGGGCCCGCAGGCCGCGGCGCCCCCGGCCAGTACGAGGCTGACGGCGACCGCGGTGGCGCGGCGCGATATGTGGGACTGACGGGCCATCGGAAAGGGACCTCTCGGCGTGAAGGAAGGAAAAACGGCGGAAAAGGCCACGCGAGAGGCAGCGATCAGCGATCGGCGGCGGTGCCGGACCGGCACCGGGCAGGAAGGAGGAAGGCCGCGCCCGCGGGCAGAGGAATGCCCGGGCGCGCGGCGGCGTCACGGAAGGACGGAAGGGTCGCTGCGCGGTCGGGCCGGCGTCAGCGACAGAGGATGTCGGCCACGCTGTGCGCGGTCACACCAAGCAGCGCCAGCTCAATGGCGGCGCTCGCGGTCATGGTGTGGTGCTGCGACATGCGGAGAACCATTGCCGATGATCGGACGGGTTGTCAACGCGGGTCCGCGGCCGCTGCTCAATTCCCGGGGAACACCCAGGGGTTGGGCTTGCACTGGATCCCGTTGAGGTTCAGGGACTTGGTCTGCTGCTGCATGATCGGCGCGAGGGAGCCGGGGGTGCGGCAGTTCACATGGCCGTTGCCGAGCCGGTGGCCGACCTCGTGGTTGATGAGCATCTGCCGGTAGGCGAGCATCTGCTGCGGCCCGAAGGTGGCGGAGCCCTGCGCCCAGCGGAAGGCGTTGATCATCACGCGTTCCGTCTGCGCGGAGTCGCAGGAGACGTTGTCGACGGTGGTGTCCAGGTCGGACTTGGCGCACCACACGCCGGTGGTCCCGGGGCTGGCGAGGGTGATGACGAAGTCGGACTGCCCGCCCGGCACCCGCTCGAAGGTCTTGGTGCCGCCGTGGCCCCAGCTGCGGTCGTCGTTGAGGGTGCGGTGCACGGCCTCGGCGAAGAGCTGCGCGTCCAGGCCGAGGCCCTGCTCGATGTCGACCCGGTAGCGCACGACCCGGCCCTTGCCGGGGGCCTTGGCGACCCCGGGCACGGTGTCGAAGGTCCCGGGCCCGGCGAGCTTGGCGTCGAGGGGCAGCTGGAGCGCCATCTGCTGTTCGTACGTCAGCTCCGGCGCGGGAGCCGCCGCGGACGGGGCGACGGGGGCGGCGGCGACGCCGCCGTTGGGGGTCGGACGGCCGTCGGAGCGGGAGGCGGCCGCGTCGGTCCGCTCCCGGCCGGCGGCGGCGGGCGCCCCGGCGGCGGTGTCGTCGGTGCCGCCGTCGAGGAAGGTCTGGCCCGCGACGACCACGGCGAGGACGGTGGTGACCGCGGCCGCGGCCATCCCGGTGTACGTACGGACGCGGTGGCCGCGGCCGGACTTCTCCGCGACGGGCCCGGCGGCGGACTCGGCGTCGGTCCCGGTGTCCGCCTCGGCGTCGGACTCCGCGGCGGCGGGCCCGGCGGCCGGTATGGCCTCGGCCGGTCTGCGCGGACCGGGCACCATCGGACCGGGCACCAGCGGGCCGGGCACCACGGGGTGCGCGCCGGTGGAGGCCCGGTCGGCGTCGTCCGGGCCGGGCACCCGCGCGGTCAGGGTGACCTGCGGGAAGCCCACGGCGGGCGTGCCGAAGGCCGGGGTGTCGCTGTCCCGGGGCGCGGCGGGAGCCGCCGGGCGCGGGCGCGGCACCCCGCGCCAGTCCCCGTACAGGGAGTCCGGCCGGGAGCCCCGGGCGCCGCCGGGCTCGTGCTGCTGGGGGTGGCCGGCGGGACGGGTGCCGGGGCGGTCCTGGGAGGCGTACCCCTGGTGGGTGACGGTCGGCTCGGGCCACCCGGCGAAGGGGTCGTCCTCGCCCAGGGGGCCGGTCCCGGGGCGGCGGTCCGCGGGGCGGGCGTGCGCGGCGGTGTCGCCGCGGACGGCGCCGTTGCCGAAGACGTCGTCGCCGAAGGGGTCATGGGCGAACGGATCGCGGGCGAGCGGGTCGGGCGCGAAGGGGTCCTCGTACCCGAAGGGGTCCGGGCGCGCCGCGGCGGGCGCCGGTGCCGGAGCGCTGTCCGGAACCGGCGCCGCGGATTTTCGGCTGTGTCGTCCCACGGTGTTCAGCCCCTGCCCTCTTCGGTGTCCCGGTCCGCAGCCCCGGCGTCGGTGTCGCGCAGCAGCTCCGTGAAGGCGGCGGCCACCACCTCGGGGTACTCCATCATCGCCACGTGCCCGGCCTCGGGCAGGCACAGCAGCCGCGAGCCCCGGAAGGCGGCGGCGGCCCGGTGGGCCATGCGGTACGAGACCAGCTGGTCCCGGCCGCCGTAGACCAGCAGGGCCGGGGCGAGCACGCGCTGCGCCTGCCGCCACAGTCCGTGCTGGCCACCGAGGGTGTAGGCGTCGACGATGCCGCGCGAGGAGCGGCTCATCACGTCCCAGAAGTACGGCAGGGCCATCCGCCGCTCCATCTCCTGGACCGCGCGGGCGAAGCCCTCGGGCGTCACCCGGGAGGGGTCCCCGTAGCAGAGGCCCGTCACTCCCCGGGTGCGCTGCTCCGCGGTGAGCCCGCGGGTCAGCCGGCTGAACAGGCCGGGCACACCGGGCAGGGCGAGCAGCGCGGTCGGCACGGCCGAGCGCTGCACGCGCAGCTCGGGCAGGGCCGGCGAGACCAGCGTCAGGGTACGGACGAGGTCCGGGCGGACGGCGGCGACGCGGGTGGAGACGGCGCCGCCGAGGGAGTTGCCGAAGAGGTGGACGGGGCCGCGCCCGGCGGAGTCCAGATAGCGGATGACGGCGCGGGCGAACGCGGTGACGGAGTAGTCCCGGTCGGCCGGGGGCGGGGACCAGCCGAAGCCGGGCAGGTCCAGGGCCTCGCCGTCGACGGTGCCCTCCAGCCGGGCCATGAGCTCGGTCCAGTTCTGCGAGGAGCCGCCCAGGCCGTGCACGAACAGGGCCGGGGGCAGATCGGCGCGCCGCGGCGGGCGGGACCGGACGGCGAGTTCCAGTCCGGGCAGGCGGGCGGTGCGCAGCCGCTCTCCGTCGGCCGGCCGGGCCGCGCCTCCCGGGGAGGACGGTTCGGCGGTGGACCGCACACCCGGCGGCTCGGTCGAAGACATGCGGCAATGTTACGAGAGGATCACGCTCCACTTGTTGTGTTCGCGGTCACAGACACATCGCGGTTCCGTACGCATAGCGGTGCGATCCCGATCCTCCTAGGCTCGTAAGTGAGCAGAGGAAGCGAGGGGAGCGGCACATGACTGTCGACCCTGCGGAGCCGGACACCTTCCGGGAGCCGTTTCCGAAATCCCTCGACGACGAGGCGCCCGAGGCGGACGTGGCGGAGCAGCGGGCGGAGCTCCGGCCGGGCGAGGACGACCCGCTCACCGGCGCCGGGCCGGACGACGCCGCGGACGGGGACGCCGCCGAGCAGGCGCGGGTGGTGCCGCTCGACGAGGACGACTACCGCTGACCGACCGCTGACCAGCGCCTCCGGCCGGTCCGTACGTCGAGAAAACTCGGCCGGAACCCTCCAGATTCGGTTACCGAAAAGTACGATGGCGGCGCGGCGCAGAGCGCCTGTGTTCCGAACAGAAAGTGGGAGGCGGCGTGACAGCCATCGAGCAGACCGAGGCAGCGCGCCCGCGGGGAACGCGACTGCCGCGCCGCGCCAGGCGCAATCAGCTGCTGGGCGCGGCCCAGGAGGTCTTCGTCGCCCAGGGGTACCACGCCGCGGCGATGGACGACATCGCCGAGCGCGCCGGGGTGAGCAAGCCGGTCCTCTACCAGCACTTCCCCGGGAAGCTGGACCTGTACCTGGCGCTGCTGGACCAGCACTGCGAGGCGCTGCTGCACGCGGTGCGCACCGCGCTGGAGTCGACCACGGACAACAAGCTGCGCGTGGCCGCGACCATGGACGCCTACTTCGCGTACGTGGAGGACGAGGGCGGCGCCTTCCGGCTGGTCTTCGAGTCCGACCTGACGAACGAGCCGGCGGTGCGCGAGCGCGTGGACCGGGTCTCGCTCCAGTGCGCCGAGGCCATCTCCGAGGTGATCGCCGAGGACACGGGCCTGTCCAAGGACGAGTCCATGCTGCTGGCCGTGGGCCTCGGCGGGGTCTCCCAGGTCGTGGCGCGCTACTGGCTGTCGAGCGAGAGCCCGGTCGCCCGCGAGACGGCGGTGGGCCTGCTGACCTCGCTGGCCTGGCGCGGTATCGCCGGCTTCCCGCTGCACGGCACGGAGGCGTGACCGGGACGGACCGCGGGCGCGGTGTTCGCTGCGAGCATGTCCGCCGCGCGCGATCCGTGTCCCCTCTCCGGGCTAATGTGGTCCGCGTACGGCGCGGCTGATCGCGCGAACCGGATCGTCGGAGGGACAAAGCCGTGGAGGTCAAGATCGGCGTGCAGCACGCACCCCGGGAGATCGTGCTGGAGAGCGACCTGAGCGCCGAGGAGCTGGAGAGCATCGTCATCGCCGCTCTGTCCGGCAACGTGCCGCTGCTGAGCCTCACCGACAGCAAGGGCCGCAAGGTCCTGGTGCCGTCCGACCGTCTGTCGTACATCGACCTGGGCGAGCCGGCCACGCGCAAGGTCGGTTTCGGCGCGCTCTGAGAACTGTCCGAAACGGCCCGGTGGTTGACCCCACCGGGCCGTTTCCGTTTCTTCCGCTTCGGGTAGGACCGCACTGACCGGATCGACCGACGCAGGGGAGAGACCAGATGGTGCTGTGGGAAGTGCTCGGCTCCGCCCTCCTGGGCCTCGGCCTGTCCGCGGCCGCCGCCCGAGCACTCGCGCCCCGGCTGCCCTCCCGGCGGGTGGTGCTGGTCAGTGGGGTGCTGGGGGCCTTGTTCGGCGCGTATCTGACGCATTTCGCGCTGGGGCCGGGGCATTACACGCTGACCGCGACCTTCATCGGCTCGGTGCTGGTGTCCGCGGTCGTGCTCTCGCTGCTGCTGCGGCCCGGCCCGCGGGCCCGCCGCCCGTCCCACCGGACTCCGTTTTCGCTCCCGTCGCGGGGCTGACCCCTGAGGCGGTCCCTGCCGCGAGCGGGTGTACGCCGGCCCAGTTCGAGGACGAAGCCGGCAGGGCCCAGGTGGCGAGCCCGGAGGCGGTGGTCCCGGCCCACAGGCGCAGGA